>NZ_JBHUWH010000348.1:0-8591 GCF_042670125.1 Kitasatospora sp. NPDC057198
GGGGGGGGGGGGCGGGGGCGCGGGGGGGGGGGGGGGGGGCCGCCCCGGGGGGGGGGGGGGGGGCCCCCCGGGGGGGGGGGGGGGGGGGGGGGGGGGGGGGCGGCGGGAAACCGTGGTGGCGGAAGGGGCCGGTGCTGGCCGGGGCGGTCCTCGTCGCCGGGCTCGGCATCGCCCTGGGCGTGGTCGCCACCGGGGGCTCGGGCGGTGGCGGCAGCGCGCAGGCCGTCGAGATGCAGCCGGTGTCCGCGGCCGGGCAGGAACCCTTCACCGACTCGGTCGCCAACGGCGGCACGCCAGGTTCGGCCTCGCCCAGCGGCTCCAGCCCGGCAGGCTCCGCCTCGGGCGGCGGTTCGTCCCCGGCCGGCGGTTCCTCGACCCCGACCGGCGCCGGGAGCCCGAGCGCGTCCGGCGGCAGCGTGAACGGCGGCCAGCCCGGCCTGTACGGCGGGACCCGCGAAACGGCCAGCTGCGACGTACCGAAGCTCTCCTCCTACCTCTCCGCCAACACCGACAAGGCCCGCGCCTGGGCCGGGGTCGAGGGCATCGACGGTTCGCAGATCAACGGCTACCTGAACGGCCTGACACCCGTGGTGCTGCGCCAGGACACCCGGGTCACCAACCACGGCTACCAGAACGGGCAGGCCACCCCCTACCAGGCCGTCCTGCAGTCCGGGACGGCCGTGCTGGTCGACAGCCAGGGCGTGCCGCGGGTGCGCTGCGCCTGCGGCAACCCGCTGACGCCGCCGAGCGGCACCGGCGGCGGGTACACCGGGACGGCCTGGTCCTCGTTCCGTCCGGACGGGGTGGTGACGGTGCAGCCCGCACCGGCCCCGGTGACCCAGATCGTGCTGGTGGACCAGGCGACGGGCCGCCAGTTCGAGCGCCCCGTGGGCGGAACGGGCGGAACCGACGGCTCGGCCTCGCCCAGCGCGTCCGGTTCGAACCCGTCCGGCAGCCACTCCGGGACGGGCACGCCGTCCGGCGGCCCGTCCTCGGCGCCGTCCTCCGGGGCGTCGTCGGCACCGTCGTCCGGCGGCTCGGGCTCCCCCGGCCAGTCCGGCTCGTCCGGGCCGGCCTCGCCCGGTGGCGGCTCGGGCTCCGGCGCCGGGTCCGGAGGCCCGTCGGGGCCCGCGAGTCCGGCCGCGCCGTCGGCGGGGGCGGGCACGCCGTAGTGGCCGCTGCGGGGCGCGGGGAGCGGTAGTAGGTAGCGGCGCGGTGTCACGGCCGCCGTCCGAGCGGGGCGCGCCGCAACCGCAGCCGCCGGTCTGCCGCGAGCACCATCACCTGCCACCTTCCGTTCGGGTGCCCGTCAGGCAGCAGCGTCCTCGAAGCGGTACGAAGGCACACCACCTCCCTCTGCGCGTCCACCTGCGCGTCCACGCGCATGCGGACAGCGCGCGAACCGGCAATCCCTGCCGCCGGGGAGCACGGCGGATCGGCGGGAACAGTTCTTCCTTCGAGGGCACCACCCGGCCCCGCCCCCTCGCGATGACCTGCACCTGGCGTCCCGGCCCACCGGCCTGGGCGGGGCCGACCGAAACCGTTGACGCCGAAGGCACGGGTCACGTTACTACCCGCGCGGCACCCGAACGGCGTAGGCGAACGGCAGCGGGCACGCGTGCCGGGAGAAAGCGACGACCGGTCGATGCCGGGTCGACCGATCGGCTGATGGGGCGTCAACCGATCGGCGTGCCAACGGTAGCCGGTCGTTGGGTAGGCGGGCGGTCGAGGTCGGGCACACTTCCGACAGTAGGAGACAGAAGGTGCGGACGGCGCGGATCGGGCGCCGATGACGAAAGGGGACCACCATGCGTGAGGTGCACGGGGCGCGTGAGGCGCGCACGGGCAGTGGGCCGTCCGGGGCCGGCGGCCTGCAGGCGCTGCTGGACCAGTGGGTCGCGGACGGTACGGTGCCGGGGGCGGTCGCCCTGGTCGCCCGCCCGGGGCAGGTCGAGACGGCCGCCGCGGGCGAGCTGGGCCGCGGGTCGCCGGTGCGGATCGCCTCGGTGGGGAAACCCGTCACGGCCGCGGCGGTGCTCCAACTGGTCGACGACGGGGTGCTCGCGCTGGACGATCCGGTCGAGCGCTGGCTGCCGGAGCTGGCCGATCGGCGCGTGGTGCGGACACCACGCGCCCCGCTGACGGACACCGTTCCGGCCGACCGGCCCTTCACGGTGCGGGACGTCCTGGAGTCGCGGGCCGGCTACGGCTTCCCGGCAGACTTCACGCTGCCCGCGCTGGCCCCGCTGTTCGCGGAGCTGGGGCAGGGGCCGCCGCAGCCGCAGCGGTTCGCCCCGCCCGACGAGTGGGCGGCCCGCCTGGCGGAGGTTCCGATGCTCCACCAGCCCGGTGCGGCCTGGCTGTACAACACCTGCTCCGACATCCAGGGCGTCCTGGTCGCCCGGGTGGCCGGCCAACCGCTCGACCAGGTACTGGAGGAGCGGCTGTTCGACCCACTGGGCATGCCCGACACGGCCTTCCACGCGCCACCCGACCGCCTGGGCCCGCTCTACCGGCCGACCCCGGACGGCACGCTGGCGGTGGCCGACCCACCGGACGGCCAGTGGAGCACTCCGCCCCCCTTCCCGTCCGGGGCCGGCGGCCTGGTGTCCACGCTCGACGACGTGTTCACCTTCCTGCGGATGCTGCGCTCCGGCGGCCGCGCGGAGGACGGACGGCGGGTGCTCTCGCTCGGCGCGGTGCGGCTGATGACCACCGACCACCTGACGGCGCGCCAGCGGGCGGACAGCGATCTCTTCCTGGCGGGGCAGGGCTGGGGCTACGGCGGATCGGTGGACGTGGTCCGACGCGAGCCGTGGAACGTGCCGGGCCGCTACGGCTGGGTGGGCGGCACCGGCACCGCCGCCCACGTGGTGCGCTCGACCGGGCTGGTGACGGTGCTGCTCACCCAGCGGGAGATGACGAGCCCCACCCCGCCGCCGTTGATGCGGGAGTTCTGGAGCTACGCCGCGGGCGGCTGAGCGTCCGCAGCAGCGCCGGGAGCGGCGGCGGCCGGGGCGGCGGCCCCGTCGGTGACGGCCAGGCGGTAGCTCGACCCGTCCCGGGTGCGGGTCAGCAGCAGGGCCTCGACCAGGTAGCGGCGGAGCATGGAGGTGTCGGAGTGGACGGTGAGCAGCGCCTCGTTGACCTCCCGCTCGGTGTACGAGCGCTCGGGGTCGAAGAGGGTGTGCGCGAGGTACTGGAGCAGGGCAGCGCGGCGGGCCGGCCGGCGCGGGACGGACGTCAGGCGGCCGTCGGTGAAGAACGCGGAGAGGGCGGCCGGTGGTTCGTGAGCGGACATGACAGGCAGCCTGTCAGGGCGGCCGGAGCGGGACAACCGGATTACCGGGCGGGGCGCCGGCCCGAGGGGCCGGGCCGCCGCGCCGGAGGAGGGGAGGAGCGGGTGCGGGCGGGCCCAGGTCGAACGGAAACGGTGTGTCGGTGGTTGTCGGGGAACCCCCTGCCCCGGCAGGGCAGAGCCGCCGGGCGGTTCACGGCAGTCCACCCCACCCGTGCTCCGACCGGCCGGTACACCGACCGGTGCTCCAGCGGGCGGCACGCGGCCGGGCACCTGTGCAGGTGGGCAGGAGGACAGGGCGGAGCGGCACGGTGGACGGCGGACCCCGACTCCGCCGCGGCAGCGACCGGTTCGGCGGAGCCGGTCACCCGGCCAGCAGCGGCCGCCCGGCGATCGGCCACCGACCATCGGCCACTGGCTGTCCGGGCGGTCGGTACCGGTGCGGGGGCTGCCCCGGACGCGGCGGTGGAGGGGGAGCTGAACGGGCGGGCTGATCCGGTGGGCCGATCCGATGGGCTGAGCTGGATGCCGGAGGGCGGGCGAGCGGACTACAGGGGCAGACGGAACGTTGCGCAGCGGTGGGTGTCGCGGTAGCCCAGTGCACGGTTGACCGCCAGCATGCCGGTGTTGTGTTCGGCGGTGTCGGTGAGCAGGCCGGTGATCCCGGGGTGCTCGGCCCGCGTCCAGCGGATCGCCTCGGCCTTCATCGCCAGGGCCAGACCGCGCCTGCGGTGGGCGGGCAGGACGGCGGTGCCGTAGTGCTGGGCGTCCCCGCGCCGGTCGGCGGGCAGCACCAGTTCGCTGAAGCCGACCAGGTCGCCGGTGGCGTCCTCGGCCACGGCGACGGTGTGCAGCAGTTCGCCCCGATCGGCGACCGCCCGCGCGGCGGACCGCACCCGGGCCTCGTCCCAGACCACCGGGCCGAACCCGGTGTCGCCCATCGGCATGTCGTCCATCGCGGTGCGCGAGCGGGTGAAGCCGGGCAGCCACTTCTCGGGGCAATCGCCGACCCAGGAGACCAGCCGGTAGCCGGGCGGCAGTTCGGCGGCGAGGGCGGGAGCGGCGGCGGTCAGGTCCAGTCGGCCGAAGGCGAGGACGAGGGCCCGTTCGAAGCCGTGGGCGGAGAGGAAGGCGTCGCCCGGGGAGCCCTCGACCGCCTGGGCGAGCAGTGCGCGGCGCCCGTCCGCCCGGGCCGCGGCCACCGCGGCCGCGAGCAGAGCGGAGCCCGCTCCGCGCCGGCGCTCGGCGGGGTGGACGTCCAGGGCGAGCTCACCCAGGTGGGCCTGGTTGGGGGAGGTGAACAGCCTCAGGAAGGCGCTGCCGAGCGGGGTGCCGTCCGGGGCGGCGGCCAGCCAGGCGAGGCGGCGCGCGGAGGGGCTCTCGGCGGGATCGGTGAGGGCGGTCAGGCGGAAGGTCACGGGCAGCGGGCTCCGGGGCGGTGGGACGGGCGGGCAGGCGTCACCGAAGCAGGTCCGACCGTGCGGGGCAATCGGATTTCGGGCCGGGAGCGGAAGGAGGAGCGGGGAGGGGGCGTGGAGCAGGCACTGACGGACAGTCATATTCCATGGAGGAATGATCTTCTGATGGTTGATCAGGTGGATTCGACACCCGCGCGGACACTGGTGTGCTCGCCTCCGGGGCGGGATCATCGTCGCTGTGGCGGACCGGTCCGCGTGCGGCTGGCCGGGTGGCGGAGGTGGTGGGCGGATGGCCGGGGCACGGCTCACGGTGGAGCGGCTGCGGGAACTGGTGGCCGAGGGCGCGGTGGAGACGGTCGTACTGGCCGTCACCGACATGCAGGGCCGACTGCAGGGCAAGCGGCTGGACGCCGGGTACTTCCTGGCCGAGGTGCTGGCCGACGGCGCCGAGGGCTGCGGCTACCTGCTGGCGGTGGACGTGGAGATGAACACCGTGGACGGCTACACCGTCTCCTCCTGGGAGAGCGGCTACGGAGACCTGGTCTTCGCCCCCGACCTCGCCACCCTGCGGATGGTGCCCTGGCACCCGGCCACCGCCATGGTCCAGTGCGACCTCGCCCACCACGACGGCACCCCGGTCGCGGTCTCGCCCCGCCAGGTGCTGCGCCGCCAGCTGGAACGGCTGGCGGGCTACGGCTGGAGCGCGTACGTGGGCACCGAACTGGAGTTCATGGTGTTCCGGGACAGCTACGAGCGGGCCTGGGAGAAGCACTACCAGGACCTCACGCCCGTGAACCAGTACAACGTCGACTACTCGATCCTCGGCACCGCCCGGATCGAACCGCTGCTGCGCCGCCTGCGCACCGGCATGGCCGGGGCCGGGCTGACGGTGGAGTCCGCGAAGGGCGAGTGCAACCTCGGGCAGCACGAGATCGCGTTCCGCTACGCCGACGCGCTGACCACCTGCGACGACCACGCCGTCTACAAGACCGGCGCGAAGGAGATCGCCGCGCAGGAGGGCGTCAGCCTCACCTTCATGGCCAAGTACGACCAGCGCGAGGGCAACTCCTGCCACGTGCACCTGAGCCTGCGCGACGAGCGGGGCCGCCCGGTGTTCCCCGGCGGGGGCGTGCACGGCTTCTCCCGGACGATGGAGCACTTCCTCGCCGGACAGCTCGCCTGCCTCGACCAGTTCGCGCTGCTGCTCGCCCCGACCGTCAACTCGTACAAGCGCTACGTGCCGGGCAGCTTCGCCCCCACCGCGATCGCCTGGGGCCGCGACAACCGGACGTGCGCACTGCGGGTGGTCGGGCACGGGGCCTCGCTGCGGTTCGAGAACCGGGTGCCCGGCGGCGACGTCAACCCCTACCTGGCGGTGGCCGCGCTGATCGCCGCCGGGCTGCACGGGGTGGAGCACCAGCTGCCGTTGGAGGACGAGTTCACCGGCAACGCGTACGCCTCCGACGCGCCCCGGGTGCCCGCGGCGCTGCGCGAGGCCGTCGACCGGTTCGAGCGCAGCGAGGCCGCCACGACGGCCTTCGGCAAGGACGTCGTCCGGCACTACGCCCACGCCGGACGGGTCGAACTCGCCGCCTACGACGCCGCGGTGACCGACTGGGAGCGCCGCCGCGGCTTCGAGCGCCTGTGAGGCGAGCACGACACCGGCACCGGCACGACACCGGCACGAGCACGAGCACGAGGAGGAGCAGGTGCCCCAGGAACCCGACCTGTACCAGGTGGTCAACCCCGCCACCGAGGAGGTGATCGCCACCGTCGAAATGGCCGACCTGGCCGCCACCGACGCGGCGATCGCCCGGTCCGGGGCCGCCTTCGAGAGCTGGCGGAACGTGGCGCCCGGCGACCGGGCCCGGCTGCTGCGCCGCTTCGCCGCCGAAGTGGACGCCGAACGCGAGCAGTTGGCCCTGATGGAGGTCGCCAACGCCGGGCACACCGTCGGCAACGCCCGCTGGGAGGCGGGCAACGCCCGCGACGTCATCGAGTACTACGCGGGCGCCCCCGAGCGGCTGTTCGGCCGGCAGATCCCGGTCGCCGGCGGCCTGGACGTCACCTTCCACGAGCCGCTCGGCGTGGTCGGCGTGATCGTCCCGTGGAACTTCCCGCTGCCGATCGCCGCCTGGGCACTGGCCCCCGCGCTGGCCGCGGGCAACACCGTCGTCGTCAAACCCGCCGAGCTCACCCCGCTCACCGCGCTGCGGCTGGCCGAACTCGCCCTGCGCGCGGGCCTGCCCGAGGGCGTGCTGCAGGTGCTCCCCGGCCGCGGCCCGGTGGTCGGGCAGCGCTTCGTCACCCACCCCGGCGTCCGCAAGGTGGTGTTCACCGGCTCCACCGCCGTCGGGAAGTCGGTGATGGCGGGCTGCGCCGCCCAGGTCAAGCCCGTCACGCTCGAACTCGGCGGCAAGAGCGCCAACATCGTCTTCGCCGACGCCGACCTGGACAAGGCCGCCGCCACCGCCCCGTACGCGGTCTTCGACAACGCCGGGCAGGACTGCTGCGCGCGTTCCCGGATCCTGGTCGAGGCGAGCGTGTACGAGGAGTTCCTGGAGCGGCTGGAGTGCGCGGTCCGCGGGGTGCGGGTCGGCGACCCGGCGGACGAGAAGACCGAGATGGGGCCGCTGATCTCGGCCGCGCACCGGGCCCGGGTCGCCTCCTACGTGGACGGCGACACCGAGGTGGCGTTCCGCGGCAGCGCGCCCGGGGGGCCGGGCTTCTGGTACCCGCCGACGGTGCTGGCGCCGATCGCCCCCGACCACCGGGCGTTCACCGAGGAGGTGTTCGGCCCGGTGGTCGCCGTGGTTCCGTTCCGCGGCGAGAGCGACGCGGTGCGGATCGCCAACGCCACCGAGTACGGCCTGTCCGGTTCGATCTGGACGCGCGACGTGGGCCGGGCGCTGCGGGTGGCCCGGGCCGTGGAGGCGGGCAACCTGTCCGTCAACTCGCACTCCTCGGTGCGCTACTGGACGCCGTTCGGCGGCTTCAAACAGTCCGGCCTGGGCCGCGAGCTCGGGCCGGACGCCCTGCACGCCTTCACCGAGACCAAGAACGTCTTCATCGCCACGGAGGAATGAACCACATGAGCAAGCGACTCGAGGGCCGGGTGGCGGTCGTCACCGGTGCGGGCAGCGGCATCGGCCTGGCCACGGTGCGCCGCTTCGCCGCCGAAGGGGCGAAGGTGGTGTGCGCCGACATCGACGAGGAGAGCGGGGCCAAGGCCGCCAACGAGGCCGGCGGCCTGTTCGTGCGCACCGACGTCACCGACGAGGAGCAGGTCCGGGCGCTGTTCGACACCGCCGTCGAGCGCTACGGCAGCCTCGACGTGGCGTTCAACAACGCGGGCATCTCCCCGCCCGACGACGACTCGATCCTGGTCACCGGCCTGGAGGCGTGGAAGCGCGTCCAGGACGTCAACCTGACCTCGGTGTACCTGTGCTGCAAGTACGCGATCGGCCACATGCGGCGGCAGGGAAAGGGCTCGATCATCAACACCGCGTCCTTCGTGGCGGTGATGGGCGCCGCGACCTCGCAGATCTCCTACAGCGCCTCCAAGGGCGGCGTGCTGGCGATGAGCCGGGAGCTGGGCGTGGAGTTCGCCCGCGAGGGCATCCGGGTCAACGCGCTGTGCCCCGGACCGGTCAACACCCCGCTGCTGCGGGAACTGTTCGCCAAGGACCCGGAGCGCGCCGCCCGCCGGCTGGTGCACATCCCGCTCGGCCGGTTCGCCGAACCCGAGGAGATCGCCGCCGCGGTGGCCTTCCTGGCCAGCGACGACTCCTCCTTCATGACCGCCAGTACCTTCCTGGTGGACGGCGGCATCTCCGGTGCGTACGTCACCCCGCTCCCGTAGCGGACGCGGCGGC
>NZ_JBHUWH010000349.1:0-8586 GCF_042670125.1 Kitasatospora sp. NPDC057198
CTACTCCGCGGACATTCCTTTAAGTCGCCGGCGGTGACGCCGGCGGCGACGTAGCGCTGGGCGAGGACCAGGAGGAGCGCGACCGGGGCGGAGGCGACGACGGCGGTCGCCATGATGGCGTTCCACTCCTGGTTGTTGTTGCCGATGTAGCGGTAGATGCCGAGGGTGATGGGCCGCAGGGTGCCGCCGCCGTTGAGCGTGTTGGCGAACACGAAGTCGGACCAGGCCCACAGGAAGCCGAACAGCGACACGGTGACGATCGCGTTGCGGCTGACCGGCAGGACGATCGAGACGAAGGTGCGCCAGGTGCCGGCCCCGTCGATCTTCGCGGCGGCGATCAGTTCGTCGGGGATGCCGGCCATGAACGCGGCGAAGATCATCACGCCGAAGGGGACGGCGATCGTCGAGTCCGCGACGACCAGGCCCCACCAGGTGTTGAGCATGCCGAGCTTGAGGTAGACGGCGTAGAAGCCCATGGCCATGACGATGCCGGGGATCATCTGGGCGACGATCAGCACAAAGCCGAGCAGTCCGCCACCGCGCGGGCGGAGCTTGGCCAGGGCGTAGGCGGCCGGCGCGGAGACCACCAGGGTGAGGGCGACGGTGCCGAGGCCGATGAGGAGGCTGGTGCCGAGGTAGGGCAGTTGGTCGCGCAGGACCGCCCGGTAGCCCTCGAAGGTGGGGTGCAGGGGGAACAGGTCGGGGTCGGTCTTGCGCATCTCGCTCTGCGGGGTGAGCGAGACGTTGATCATCCAGTAGACCGGGAAGAGCATCAGCGCGGTCAGGACCAGGCCGACGGCCGTGTTGCGCCTGGCTCCCCGGACGGTGCGGGTGGCGGGGGCGGTGCTCATGCCTGCTGCCTCCTCTGGGTGTACAGGTGCAGCAGTCCGAAGGCGAAGGCGATCAGGATCAGCAGGTTGCCGACCGCGGCGCCGGGGCCGAAGTGGGGCAGCATGGAGCCGAAGCCGAGCTGGTAGGACCAGGTGGCCAGGGTGGTGGAGGAGGTGCCGGGGCCGCCGCGCGTCATGATCCAGACCAGGTCGAAGACCTTGAGGGTGTAGACGAAGCCGAGCAGCAGGGTGATGGCGGAGACCGGGCGCAGCAGCGGGAAGGTGATGCGGCGGAAGGTCTGCCAGGATCCGGCGCCGTCGAGGGCGGCGGCCTCGTAGAGCTCGCCGGGGATGTTCTGCAGGCCGCTGTAGAGGATGACCAGGTTGAACGGGATGCCGATCCAGATGTTGGCGATCAGCACGGAGGCCAGCGACCAGGTGGGCGAGGTGAGCCAGTCCACGGGGCCGGTGCCCAGGGTGGACAGGAAGTGGTTGACGACGCCGGACTCGGTGTTGAGCATCCACGCCCAGGTGGAGGCCGAGACGATCAGCGGCAGCAGCCACGGCACCAGGAACAGGGCCCGCAGGGTGGCCGAGAGCCGGAAGTGCCGGTTGAAGAACACCGCCAGGGCCAGGCCGAGCCCGTACTGGACCGCGATCGAGCCGACCGTGAACAGCAGGGTGTTGACCAGGGCCGGAACGAAGGTCGGGTCGTCGAAGACCTGCCGGTAGTTGTCCAGGCCGGCGAACGGCGCGTCGCCCCGGACGAACGACCGCACCGTGTAGTTCTTCAGGCTGAGGTCCACGTTGCGGTACAGCGGGTAGACGTAGAACGCGCCGAGGTAGGCCACGAGCGGTGCGAGGAACGCCCAGGCGGTGAACCGCGGGCTGCTCGGCACCTTGCGGGCGCGGCGGCCGGACCGCCGGGAGGCGGCGGCCCTTGCCCGCGGGCCCCCTGACGGGCCGTCGTCCGCCCGTCGTAGCAACGTGTTGACGGTTGCCATCACATCTCCTTGCCGGATCCGTCCGCCCCGGCGGGGCGGACGGATGACTGGTGGTCCGAACGGCTCAGTGGCCGGACTTGGCGGCGGCGGCCTTCTGCGCGGCGGCCAGCGCGTCCTGCGGCGACCGGGCTCCGGAGAGCGCCGACTGGACGGCGGTCCACATCTGCTCGGAGACGACCGGGTAGTCGGTGCCCAGGCCCCCGCTGGTGCGGCCCCTGGCCGCGCCGACGGCGGCGACCCACGGCGTCAGCTCGGCGTTGGAGGCGGCCTGCTGCTGCTGGACGGCCTGGACGGGGGCGACGTAGGAGAGCGTGGCGTCCGTGTTCAGCAGGTTCTCCTGGCTGATCAGGCAGTTCACGATCTTCTGGCTGGCGGTGTAGCGGGAGTCGTCCTTCTGGACGGGGACGGTGACGAACTCGCCGCCGGTGGGCGCGGGGGCGGCGCCGCCGTTCTGGGCGGGGAGGGTGATGACGCCGGTCCTGAACTTCGCCTTGGCGGCGTTGGCCAGCTGCCAGGTGCCGTTCTCGACGAAGGCGAAGTCGCCGGTGTCGAACTCCTGCCAGGCGGTGGTCTGGGTGTTGGTGATGACCGACTTGGGGGCGTAGCCCTTGTCCAGCCAGTCCTTCCAGAGCGACAGGGCGGCGACCGCCTGCGGGGAGTCGAGCTTCTTCAGGTCCGCGCCCGCGCCCCAGAACCAGGGGAGGAACTGGAAGGAGCCCTCCTCGGTCTTGATCCCGGAGAAGGTGATGCCCTTCTTGCCGGCGGCCTTGACCTTCTCCAGCGCCGCGGTCAGCGACGCCCAGTCCTTGACCCCCGCCGGGTCGACGCCGGCGGCGGTGAGGACGTCGGCGTTGTAGTACAGCGCGAGGGTGTTGGCGCCGATCGGCACGCCGTAGGACTTCCCGTCGACCGTGCCGGCGTCGAGGATGTTCTGCTGGATCCGGTCGGTCTCCAGGCCCAGGTCGGCGGTGGTGGTCAGCACGCCGGCCTGCGCGAGGGTGGAGACCACCGGGTTGTCGACCAGGACGATGTCGGGCGAGTTGCCCTGCTGTGCGGCCAGCAGGGTCTTGTTGGCGATGTCGCCGGTGTCCATGGCGGTGCGCTTCACCTCGACGCCGGCCGTGTTGCCGCACGCCTTGACGGTCTGCTCCCACACGGAGGAGGAGTCGTACTGCGGGTACGGGTCCCAGAAGGTGAAGGCCCCGCCGGCCTGGGAGCCGCCGGAGGAGGAACCGCCGGAGGAGCAGGCGGCCAGCGGGAGCAGCACGGTGGCGGCGGCCGCGCACGCCAGGGAGGTGCGGAGTCTGCGCGATCTGTTCATCAGGAGCCTCGTGTTCGTGGGTGGGGAGGGAGGGACGAGGGGGGGTGGGGTGGGGGCGGTTCGAGGAGGGGGCGGTTCGAGGAGGGGGCGCTGCTGCGGCCGGGGGGTCAGGCGGTGGGGATCCAGACCCGCATGCCGCCGTCCTCGCGGTTGGCCCAGGCGAAGTAGGGGACGGCGGTGAGTTCGAGCGGCTCGCGGCGGGCCGGCGCGTCCTGGCCGGCCGGCGTGTAGGGCCACCAGGCCGTGTCGTCCGCGGGGGCCAGCCGGGCGCCGGAGGCGGTGACGGTGGTGACGCCGCCGAGCAGGTCGGGCCGGTGCTCGGCCGCCAGGGGGGCCGCGGTGTCGAGCACCACGTCGTCCAGTCCGCCGCCGGGGTGGTCGACCTTTTCCAGGCAGTAGACCAGCGGGCCGCGCTCGATGGCGACGCTGCCGCGCACGGCGTCCACCCGCGGGTCGGCCCGGGTGAGGCGCGGCGCGAGGTCGAGGTCGAGCACCACCCGGTCGCCCTCGGCCCAGGTGCGGGTCAGGCGCAGCCAGCCGTCTTCGGCGCGGGCCTCGACCGCCTCGTTGTTAACGCTCACATTGAAGGCCGTGCGGGACCAGTGCGGGATGCGCAGGGAGAGCGTCCAGCTCTGCCCGGTGGGCGCGGTGTCGACCGTGACGGCGATGCGGCCCTCCCACGGGTACGCGGTGGCGGTCTCCACCGCGACCTTGCCGACGGGGAGCACCGCCTCGGTGCGGCCGCAGGCGTACTGGTGGAGCTGCAGCCCCTGCCCGTCGGTGCTGGCCAGGTAGTGCGGCAGGGAGGCGAGCAGGCGCATCGCGTTCGGCGGGCAGCAGGCGCAGCGGAACCAGCGGGTGCGGCGGCTGGTCTGGTCGTCGGCGGTGTCCTCGTACCCGTCGCGGACCTGGAGCGGGTTCACGTACAGCCACTTCTCGCCGTCGAGGGAGACCCCGGCCAGGAAGCCGTTGTACAGGGTCCGCTCGGCGAGGTCGGAGTACTTGGCGTCGCCGGTGAGCAGGGCCATCCGCCAGTTCCACTGGACGGAGGCCACCGCGGCGCAGGTCTCGCAGTAGGTGCGGTCGCTGGGGAGTTCGTACGGGTCGCCGAAGTCCTCCCACTCGTGGCGGGCGCCGAGACCGCCGGTCAGGTGGGTCTTGGTGGTGGTCATGGCCGTCCACAGGCGCTCGACGGCGGCGCGCAGTTCGGCCTCGCCGGTCTCCATGACCAGGTCGGTGGCGCCCGCCAGCAGGTAGAGCTGGCGCACGGCGTGGCCCTCGACCGTCTCGGCCTCGCGCAGCGGCACCCGGTCCTGGCAGTAGGCGGGGCCCGGGGCGGTGCCGTGCTTCTCCCCGGTGTTCAGCAGTCCGTGGCCGTGCCGGTCGACGAAGTACTGGGCGAGGTCGAGGTAGCGGCGCTCACCGGTGGTGCGGTGGAGCTCGACCAGCGCGGTCTCGATCTCGGCGTGGCCGCAGATGCCGTCGACGGGCCGGCCGGGGCCGAAGGTGGCGTCGACGTGGTCGGCGAAGCGGACGGCGACCTCCAGCAGCGCGCGCTCGCCGGTGGTGCGGTGGTGGGCGACGGCCGCCTGGATCAGGTGGCCCGCGCAGTACAGCTCGTGGCCCCAGCGCAGGTCCTCGAAGCGCTCGCCGGGGCGGGTGACCTGGAACCAGGAGTTGAGGTAGCCGCTGGGCTCCTGGGCGTCGGCGAGCAGGCCGATGAGCTCGGCCATCTGCGCGGGCAGGTCGGGCAGCGGCTCGGCCGGGTCCCCGAGGTGCCAGGCCGCCGCCTCCAGCCACTTGGTGACGTCGGTGTCCAGGAAGGGGAGGTCGCCGCGGTACTCGCCCTCGGCGGTGCCGGCGGCGAGCTTCAGGTTGTGCAGGTTGCCCGCGGACTCCAGCAGGGCCGGTCCCTGCGGGATGCCGACCAGGGCGTTGGTCCTGCGGCGCTCGGCCCAGAAACCGCCGCCGATCACGCTCGCGGCGCCGGGCCGCAGGGAGACGTGCTCCTCGGCGAACGGAAGGACGGGGCCCGCGGGGCGCGGCCGCTCGGGCAGGGGTGCAGACATGGATGACTCCTCGGCGCGGGGCGCGCACTGGATGTGCAGGAGGAAGGGCGTCGGGCTCCGGGGGCGCCGCCGGGACACGGCCGTACCGCGTACCGGGCGGTTGCGCGGGCCTGCCGAGCGGTTGCGCGGGGCTGCCGGGGGGAGCGGGGAAGCCGGGAAGCGGGGGAAGCGGGGAGCTGGGGGAAGCGGGAGAGCTGGGGGAAATGCTTTTCCTGGCGAGGAACGTAGGTGTTGCATCTGCGCGATGTCAAGACTTCCCGCAGGGTTCACCGGGCCGCTGCGGATGGTGACTTCGCGGGGTACGGCATGGCAGGATTGCCACGACCTCAGACAAGGAAAAGGGTTTCCTCAATGACAGCTACCGACCCCGTCAGCGCATCCCCGCGGGCGACCCTGACCGAGGTCGCGGCCCGCGCGGGCGTCGCGCCCGGCACCGCGTCGAAGGCGCTGAACGGACGCGGCAAGCTGCGCCCCGAGACCCGCGAGCGGGTGGAAGCGGCCGCGCGCGAACTGGGCTTCCAGCCCAACCCCGCCGCCCAGGCCCTGCACACCGGGCGCACCTGGACGGTCGGACTGATCACCACCGACGGCATCGGCCGGTTCTCGACGCCCGTCCTGCTCGGGGCGGAGGACGCGCTCGGGGCCGGTCAGATCTCGGTGCTGCTCTGCGACACCCGGGGCGACGCCATCCGGGAGCAGCACTACCTGCGGACGCTGGCCGCCCGCCGGATCGACGGCCTGATCGTCACCGGCCGCCGCACCGACCCCCGCCCCCCGCTGGCCGGGACCGGGGACACGCCGACGGTCTACGCCTTCACCCCCTCCAGCGACCCCGCGGACATCTCGGTGGTCTCCGACGACACCGGGGGCACCCGGATGGCGATCGGCCACCTGGTGGCCACCGGCCGCCGCAGGATCGCGCACATCACCGGCCCCGCCCACCACGCGGCGGCCGCGAACCGCGCCGCGCTGGCCCTGCGCCGGCAGCAGGAGGCCGGCCTGGAGGCGGATCCGCGGCAGGTGCACTACGGCGAGTGGAGCGAGGCGTGGGGGCGCCGGGCCGCACGCGCGGTGCTGGCGACCGCACCGGACACCGACGCGATCTTCTGCGGCAACGACCAGATCGCCCGGGGTGCCGCGGACACGCTCCGCGAGGCGGGGCACCGGGTCCCCGAGGACATCGCGATCGTCGGCTACGACAACTGGGAGACCATGGCGCTGGCCTCCCGTCCGCCGCTGACCACCGTGGACATGAACCTGGAGGAGATCGGCCGGACCGCGGCCCTGCGACTGCTGGACGCCATCGACGGGGCCCCCTCCCCCGGCACCCACGTGGTGCCCTCCCGCCTGGTGGTCCGCGACTCCACCTGAACCGCCTCACCACAGGTCTCCCCCACCACCCGCAACCGGGTGCTGACAGCCCGTCCGCGCGCCCGCCCACCCGCCCCCGGGTCCGGCGGGCGGCCCTACCGGTGCTCGGGGTTGACGAGCACGAGTACAGCCGCTCGATGACGCGCTCCGTCACGGAGGAGTTGCCGCCCAGCCAGACCGGCGGAACACTCTGGCACCCCAGCCGGCCTGCGACAAAGACAGCCAGACCCTCGTGGCCCTTCCGTGAGTGCGCGAGATCCGAAAGCCCCGTACACAGCGGCGGCACCACCTGGACGACACCGCTGTACGGGCAGGCGGACGCCCCAGGTCCTGCCCCTCACCGACTGCTGCAGGGCACCACCGCAGCCCCAAGAGGAGCTGACACAAAGGCAGGTGCACGGTCTGGTGGTGCTGCCTACGATCGGTGGGTGGATCGACGCGTTCCCTCCGGACTGAGCCCCGTGGACAGCTACGCCCTGCGTTGCTTCCAAGGAGGCGCCGCTGAGCACGTCCGGAGCATCCGCCTCCACCCGGTGCATCCTGACGAGAACCTTGCGGTGTACGTAGGGCGGATCGAGGCGGCTGGCTGGCACCTTGTGGAGCAGAGCTTCGGTGTCGACGAGTCCTACCGACGTTGCGAGATGCGCTTCGTTCGACTGGCTGAGTGATCAGGGGAACCGCCGACGCCGTTCACGTGCCGGAAGCAGCGGCTCGATCCGCCTCCACAGGTCATCCGCCACCAGCCACGGCGGCCCCGTCCCCCTGCCATGACCAACGAGCAACCGGAGCACGGGACATGGCCGCCGACCCTCTTTGCATTAGCTCCTCTTGCACGCCGCCGACTGAAGCGGTTGCCGGAGCACAGACGGACAGCGCCCAACCGGCTCTCTTCCACCGTCCGAGCGGCGGAACCCGCCCTCGCCCGCCCATTCCGTCAAGCGAAATGTGCTGCAGTAGAAGGGGGTTGATGATTTCGCATCAGTTCCGCTCGAACGCGACAGCCTCCGGCCGCATGCGGCCCGGTAGCTGGCTCCAGTCGTTCAGGGCCCCTTGGAGGAGGTTGTCGAACTGGTCCTTGCCCTCGTTGAGCAGGAGGTCGCGCAGGCAGGCGCAGTCGTCCATCGCGCCGCCGTCGGTGAAGCAGATGAAGATGCCGGCCGCTTGGAGGCCGCGGGCGGCGAGGGCGATCTCGCCTCCGAACGGGAGCGGTACGCGGCTGGCGAGTTCCTGGGCGAAGACCTGCTCGATGCGGGGGCGGCCGAGTGCGGCCAGCAGGGCGCCGACGAGGCTGCCGACCACGCCGTGCAGGGACTTCTTGCCGTCCAGCAGGGCGCGGGCGAAGGCGGCGAGTGCGTCGCAGCCCTTGCCGCGGTGCCGCTCGACGAGGGCGTTCCAGGTCTCCGGGGCCACGTAGCGCATCGCCTGCGCCGCGATGACGTCGCCGCCGCCCCCGCCGACGAGTTGGGCACACGCCCGGACGGCGCTGTCCGTCTCCGTACGGGACACGACGCGCGGCGCCCGGGGTGAGATGGACGGTCCGCTGCGCTGGGGCGGGATCCGAAGGGGCGGCGGGGCAGGAGCCGCCCGGCGGGGCCTGGACGGCGCGGGCTGCGGACGGTTGGCGGTGCGCCGAGGAGCGGGCCCGAGAGACCTCGGGCCCGCAGGAAGCCCTTGATGCAGGTGGCAGCGGAGGTCCGCCTGCCGTACGAGGTTCCTGCAGAGCTTCCTGTCCGGCTTCATGGCACGGCACCTGTTGACCATCAGCAGAGAGTGACGGACCGTCAGGTCGCGGGCAAGACCGCGGGATTGGCGGTGGAACGATCCGGCCACCGGTCCTCGCGGGCCGTGCCACGGCCTTTGACCGCGCACGGAGCGGACGCAGAGCTCTCGGCCCGGTGACGGCGGGTCCATCGTGTCCGGATAGCGGGAGTGCACGCGCCGCGTGGGCACCTGCACGGGCCGCACAGTGCGCCCGGCGCACCACCCGGAGG
>NZ_JBHUWH010000350.1:0-8585 GCF_042670125.1 Kitasatospora sp. NPDC057198
CCCCAGCGCCGGCCCCGCCCCCCAGCCGCCCGCGGCGCCCGGCGGCGGCGCGCAGCCCCCCGCCCGCGGCCGCCCCGCCCGGGCCTTCCCCGGCACGTCCGAGCAGCGCCCCGGCGCCCGCGCCGACAGCGGCCCCACCGCCCTGCACCCCAGCCGCCGCACCGAGGGCGGCAGCCTGCTGGACGTGGTCCGGGTGGCCATCGTCATCCTCGACACCTCGGGCCGGGTGGTGCTGTGGAGCCCCGCCGCCGAGGAGATGCTCGGCTGGCCCAGCGAGGTGCTGGTCGGCCGCGCCGTGGACGAGCTGATCCCCGACCAGGACCAGGTGCGGCGCACCCGGGCCGCCCTCCAGGAGACGCTGCGCCGCGGCTCCTGGCACGGCTTCACCGAGCTCGCCGACCGGGACGGCCTGCCGGTCGAGGTGGAGGCCCGGCTCTCCCTGCTGGTGGACGGCGACGGCGCCCCGTACGTGCAGGCCGCGCTCACCGAGGCCGCCGCGCTGCGCGCCGTCGAACGGGACCTCGCGGTCCGCGACGCGCTGTTCGAGCAGTCCCCGCTCGGCATCGCCGTCCTCGACACCGAGCTGCGCTACACCGCCGTCAACCGCACCCTGGCCGAGATGAACGGCCTGCCCGCCGAGGAGCACATCGGCCGCACCACCGGCGAGACGCTGCCCGAGCGCTCCGCCGACGAGATCACCGCCGTCCAGCGCCAGGTGCTGGCCACCGGCGAGCCGGTCATCGACGTCACGCTGGCCTCCCCGTCCACCGCCCGCTCCGGCTACCGGTCGATCTCCTACAGCCGGATGACCGACCGCTCCGGCCGCGTCCTGGGCATCTCCGGCACCGTGATGGACGTCACCGAGCGCTACCGGGCGGTGGCCAAGGTCGAGGGCGCCCGGCGCCGGCTGTCGCTGCTCAACGAGTTCGGCTCCCGGGTCGGCGACCTGCTGGACGCCTCGATGATCGCCCAGGAGCTGGCCGGGGCGGTCGTCCCGCGGCTCGCCGACTACGCCGGGGTGATCCTGCTGCAGGCCGTCGCGCACGGCGACGACCTGCCCCGGCACGGCCACGACCGGCACACCTCGCTGCTCCAGCTCGGCGTCGCCGCGATCCAGCAGGGCCCCGCGGTGGAGACCATGCTGCGGCACGGCGCCCGGATCACCTTCGACGAGGGGTCGGTCTTCGGCCGGGTGCTGCGCAGCGGCGTCCCCGAACTGCTCTCCGGCGGCAACGGCGCCGAGGAGCTGTCCTTCGCGGGCGACCCCAAGGTCGAGGCCGCCCGGGAACTCGGCGTGCACTCCCGGCTGGTGGTCCCGCTGCGGGCCCGCGGCATCGTGATCGGCCTGCTGGTGGTCAGCCGGGCCGGCTACCGCGAGGGCTTCGACCGCGACGACCTCGCCTTCACCGTCGAGCTCGCCGACCGGGCCGGCAGCTCCCTCGACAACGCCCGCCTCTACGCCCGCGAGCGCACCGCCGCGCTCACCCTGCAGCGCACCCTGCTGCCGCAGCAGGTCCCGCAGCCCACCGGCGTCGAGGTCGCCTACCGGTACGTGCCCGGCTCCAGCGGCACCGAGGTCGGCGGCGACTGGTTCGACGTCATCCCGCTGCCCGGCGACCGCACCGCCCTGGTGGTCGGCGACGTGATGGGCCACGGCCTGCGGGCCGCCGCCACGATGGGCCGGCTGCGCACCGCCGTCCGCGTGCTGGCCGCGCTCGACCTGGCCCCCGAGGTCGTCCTGCGGCACGTCCACGAGCTCGCCGACGACCTCGCCCAGGGCCCCGACGAGGCCCTGCTCGCCACCTGCGTCTACGCGGTCTTCGACCCCGCCCGGCGCAGCCTGACCGTCACCAAGGCCGGCCACATCCCGCCGGTCCTGGTGGTGCCCGGCGCCGACGCCGAGCCGGCCCGCTCCGGCGGCCCGCTGCCCGGCGGCGCCGGCCAGGTGCTCGACCTGCCCTCCGGCGCGCCGCTCGGCGTCGGCGGGGTGCCGTTCGAGTCCATCGAGATGCGGATCCCGGACGGCAGCCTGCTCGCCCTGTGCACGGACGGGCTGGTGGAGTCCCGGGACAAGGACCTGGACGTGGGACTGGGGAGGTTGATCAGCGTGCTCGAACAGCCGTACGCCTCGATCCAGCAGGCGTGCGAGGCCGTCCTCGGCACCATGGAGCAGGGCCGCGAGCCCGACGACGTGGCCCTGCTGCTGGCCCGGCTCGGCCGCGGCCGGGCCGACGTGCCCACCGCCGGCTGGACGCTGCCCGCCGAACCGACCGCGGTCTCCCGGGCCCGCCGGCTGGTCCGCGGCACGCTCTCCGACTGGGGCGCCGAGGAACTCACCGACACCGCCGAACTGCTCGTCAGCGAACTGGTCACCAACGCCGTCCGGTACGCCAGCGCCCCGATCGGCGTCCGGCTGACCCTCGGCGAACTGCTCCTGGTGGAGATCTCCGACCCGCTGCCCGACCCGCCCCGGGAGCGCCACGCCGGGGCCGGCGACGAGGGCGGGCGCGGCCTGGAGCTGGTCCGCAGGCTCGCCCTGCGCTGGGGCACCAGGGCCGAGGGGCTGGGCAAAGTCGTCTGGTTCGAACTCGCGAACTCGGAGGTTCAACTACCCGATTCGATGTTGTGACGTTGAAGGGCGTGTGCGCCCGCACCCGAATGATGAATACTCGGACATCGAATACTCGGTCTTCTCGACACCGGATGGGCGCGGGTTGGAGGGGTCGGTCCGTTGAACAGCTTCCCGGCACGGAACGTGACGCACGGCAGCGGCGGCTATGCCGCGGTGCCGGAGCAGCCGGGTGCCCCGACGACCCCCCCCGCGCTGCCGCTCGGCTGGGGACAGGGCGCCGCGGGCACCATCTACGACTACATCAGGGTCGCGACCTTCGCGATCGGCCCGGACGGGCGGATCGCGCAGTGGAGCGACCGGGCCGCCGAGTTCTTCGGCGTCCCCGCCGCCGAGGCGGTCGGCGCCGACCCGATCACCGCGTTCATCCCGCGCGAGCTGTGGCAGCGCGGCCGGGCCCGGCTGGAACGCATCCTCTCCGGCGAGGAGTGGGTCGGCACCGCCCCCTACCGGGACCTCTCGGGCGCCGAGAGCCTCGCCGAGGTCTACGCGATGCCCGCCAGCGCCGACGGCTCCGCCACCTGCCTCGCCGTCGACCTCGGCCGGCTGCGCGCCATCGAGACCGACCTGGCCGCCTCCGAGGCCGTCATCGGCCAGACCCCCACCGGGTTCTTCCTTTTCGACACCGACCTCAAGCTGCAGCGGGTCAACGCCGCCTTCGCGGCCGGCGTCGGCCGCAGCACCGCCGCCCTCCAGGGCCTCGCCCCGGGGGACGTCTTCCGCCCCTCCGACGCGGACCGGCTGCTGCTCGCCCTGCGCAAGGTCCTCACCGGCCAGGAGCCCGTCCTCGACCTGCGGCTGTCCGGCCCCGTCCGGGCCGCCCGCCCCAGCGCCGGCCGCGACGAGGACCAGCGCACCTGGGCCGTCTCGCTGTACCGGCTCACCGCCGCCGGCGGCCGCCCGATCGGCGTGGCCGGCCAGGTCCAGGACGTCACCAGCCGGCACATCGCCGAACGCGAGGCGGCCGGCGTGCGCCGCAGCCTCGCCCTGCTGAACGAGGCGTCCACCCACATCGGCTCCACCCTCGACCTGGAGACCACCGCCAAGGAACTGCTCGACGTGATCGTCCCGCAGTTCTGCGACGTCGCCACCGTCGACCTGTACACCGCCCTGCTCACCGGCGACTCCGCCCCGCTCAGCGCCAACCCGGAGAGCGGCGAACTGCGCCGGGTCGCCGTCTCCAGCGTGGTCGGCAATGCCCCGTCCGTGCTCGGCAGCGAGCGCGGCGGCGTCCGGGTCGCCGAGGCCGGCGGCACGCTCTGCTACCCGCCGCGCTCCCCGCACGCCCGCGCCCTGCGCACCGGCCGCAGCGTCGTCCCGCAGCCCGGCCCCGACCCGCTGCTGCGCTCCACCCTGGTGGTGCCGCTGGTCGCCCGCGACCAGGTGCTCGGCCTGGTCCAGCTCTCCCGGGCGATCGGCAGCGAGCCGTTCGACGCCCGCGAGGTCGCGATCGCCGAGGAGCTCGTCGCCCGCGCCGCCGTCTGCGTCGACAACGCCCGGCTCTACCGCCGCGAGCACGAGCGCGCGCTGATCCTCCAGCGCAGCCTGCTGCCCCCCGGCAACCCGGCCGCCTCCGGCCTGGAGATCGCCCGCCGCTACCTGCCCAGCAACAACAACACCGAGGTCGGCGGCGACTGGTTCGACGTCATCCCGCTGCCCGGCAGCCGCACCGCCCTGGTGATCGGCGACGTGATGGGCCGCGGCCTGCGCGCCGCCGTCGCGATGGGCCAACTGCGCACCGCCGTACGCACCCTGGCCATGCTCGACCTCGACCCCGAAGAGGTGCTCTCCGCCCTCGACGAGATCGCCCGCGGCCTCGGCAACGACGAGGACCCGGACCGCTCCAGCGCCGAGGTCTACCTCGCCACCTGCGTCTACGCCGTCTACGACGCCGTCAAGCAGCGCTGCACCTTCGCCAACGCCGGCCACCTCCCGCCCGTCCTGCTCACCCCCGGCCAGGGCGCCCGCACCATCACCGTGCCGCCCGGCCTGCCGCTCGGCGTCGGCGGCGAGCCCTTCGAGGAGGTCACCGTCGACCTGCCGGAGGGCGCCGTCCTGGCCCTCTACACCGACGGCCTGGTGGAGTCCCGCAAGCACCAGCTCGACGAGGGCATCGACGCCTTCCGGGCCGCCCTGGCCGCCGGGTCCGAGCAGATCGAGGAGCTCTGCGACCAGGTCCTGGACGAGCTCAACCCGCACCACGGCGAGGACGACATCGCCCTGCTGATGGCCAAGGTCAAGGCCCTGCCCAAGGGCTCGGTCGGCGACTGGCGCTTCCCCTCCGAGCCGACCTCGGTCGCCAAGGCCCGCGAGGCCGCCTGCGGCTGGCTGCTGGAACGCGGCCTGGACGAACTCGTCGACACCTCCGAACTGCTGGTCAGCGAGCTGGTCACCAACGCGCTGCGGCACGGCCGCGGCGAGATCCGGCTGCGCCTGCTGCGCGACAAGACCATGGTCTGCGAGGTCTGGGACGACGCCTACGCCCAGCCGCGCCAGCGCCGCGCCCAGGAGACCGACGAGGGCGGCCGCGGCCTCCAGCTGGTCTCCCTGCTGGCCGAGCGCTGGGGCAGCCGCCGCACCCCCAAGGGCAAGATCGTCTGGTTCGAGCTGGCGCTCTAGGCCCGGCCCAGGCCCTGTCCGGCCGGTCCTGCCGGGCGCGCGACGCCGCGCGCTGATCCGACAAGACCGACCGGACAGGACCTAGTCCAGCACCACGGCCGCGGCCCGGCGCTCCACCAGGGCGATCCGGGCCAGGCCGGGCAGCAGCTTCCGGGCCTTGGCCAGTTCCCGGTCGGCCTCCGCGGTCCGGCCCAGGGCCAGCAGCGCGGCCGCCCGGCTGCACAGCGCGTCGGCCGAGACCAGCGCGTCGCCCATCATCCGCACGCCCACCGCGGAGGCTTTCAGCGCGGCCTCCCGCTCGCCGCGCAGCCGCAGCAGGTCGGCCCGGAGCAGCACGGCGTGCTGCCGGGGGCCGACCGCGTCCAGCTCGGCCGTCAGCCGGGGCAGGTACTCGGCGGGGGAGAGCAGTCCGGCGTCCGCCGCGCAGACCAGCACCTGGCCGCGCAGCAGCGCCCGGACCCACTCGGTGCCGGGCGGCGGGGCCCAGGGCAGCCGCTCGGTGTCCGCCAGGGCCTGCTGCCAGTGTCCGCGGGCCAGCAGCAGGTGGATCCGGAGCGCGGCCCCGGCCGGGCCGGACGGCTCCCCGGCCCCGTCCAGCAGCGCGGCCGCCTCGTCGATCCGGCCGTTCTCCAGGGCCAGCTTGGCCTCCGCCTCGACGGGCGTCTGGCAGAGCGCCGCCAGCAGTTCCTCGGGGGCGGTGGGCAGGCGCAGCACGATCCAGCCCGCACCGCCCGGGACGGCCGCCGAAGCCAGCAGCTCCAGCACCGGGGCCCCCGTCAGCGCGGTGCCGAACAGCCGCCAGCCGTCCGGACCGGCCGCCAGCAGCCACCCGCCGAGCAGCACCGGCACGGCGTACGCGGCGGCCACCACCGCCCAGACCCGTCCCCGGGGCGCCGGAACCCGCAGGTGGATGCCGTAGAGCAGGGGGTACGGCCGGGTGCGCACCACGAGTCGGCGCCGTCCGAGCGGCACGTCGAACAGCCGGGCGCCGAGGCCGAGGCTGTAGGACAGCGCCCGCAGCCCGCCCCACCGGCCGACCGCCCCGAGTAGCAGCTGGGTGAGGGAGACGGCGGCGCAGATGCCGCCGAACAGGCCGAGCACCCGGAGGCCGAGGTTCTGGTCGGGGGCGCTCTGCAGGGCGGCGTAGGTGCCGACGGCCGAGAGGGCGACCAGCAGGAGGGACATGGTTCTCTTCACCGGCGTAGCTTCCCGATCCCTTGGTGCGTACGGGAAGGACCGAGATCCACTTGTGATCTCCACCGCCCCGGAGCCGCCCGTTTCGGCTCCGTTGGGCCCTTCCCCGTACGATGGGAAGAAGCCGAGGCATGTGCCGTGCCCGGCGGGTGGACCGGTGAATGCTGACGCGGGCCGGGCACCGTGACCCACGATTCCGGGAGAATCAGCGCCGCATGCCCACGCGCAACGACATTCGTAACGTCGCCATCGTCGCCCACGTCGACCACGGCAAGACCACCCTGGTCGACGCCATGCTGAAGCAGGCCGGCGCCTTCGCCGCCCACCAGCAGCTCGACGACCGGATGATGGACTCGAACGACCTGGAGCGCGAGAAGGGCATCACCATTCTCGCGAAGAACACCGCGGTCAAGTACCACCCCAAGGACGGTGGCGCGCCGATCACCATCAACATCATCGACACCCCCGGCCACGCCGACTTCGGCGGCGAGGTCGAGCGCGGCCTGTCGATGGTGGACGCGGTCGTCCTGCTGGTCGACGCCTCCGAGGGCCCGCTGCCGCAGACCCGCTTCGTGCTGCGCAAGGCGCTCACCGCCCGGCTGCCCGTCATCCTGTGCATCAACAAGACCGACCGTCCGGACGCCCGGATCGACGAGGTCATCAACGAGACCTACGACCTGTTCCTGGACCTGGACGCGGACGAGGACCAGATCGAGTTCCCGATCGTCTTCGCCTGCGCCCGCGACGGCGTGGCCTCGCTGACCAAGCCGGAGAACGGCACCGTGCCGGCCGACTCCGACAACCTGGAGCCGTTCTTCTCCACCATCCTGGAGCACGTCCCGGCCCCGGTCTACGACGAGGACGCCCCGCTGCAGGCGCACGTCACCAACCTGGACGCCGACAACTTCCTCGGCCGCATCGCGCTGCTCCGGGTCGAGCAGGGCGAGCTGCGCAAGGGCCAGACGGTGGCCTGGATCAAGCGCGACGGCTCGATCCAGAACGTCCGGATCTCCGAGCTGCTGATGACCGAGGCGCTCACCCGCAAGCCCGCCGAGGTGGCCGGCCCCGGTGACATCTGCGCCGTCGCCGGCATCGGCGACATCATGATCGGCGAGACCCTCGCGGACACCGAGAACCCGATCGCGCTGCCGCTGATCACCGTCGACGAGCCCGCCATCTCGATGACCATCGGCACCAACACCTCGCCGCTGGTCGGCAAGGGCGGCTCCGGCAAGGGCGCCGACGCCAAGGCGGCCGGCAAGGTGGACCGCAAGGTGACGGCCCGCCAGGTGAAGGACCGCCTGGACCGCGAGCTGATCGGCAACGTGTCGCTGCGCGTGCTGGAGACCGAGCGCCCGGACGCCTGGGAGGTGCAGGGCCGCGGCGAGCTGGCGCTGGCCATCCTGATCGAGACCATGCGCCGCGAGGGCTTCGAGCTGACCGTCGGCAAGCCGCAGGTGGTCACCCGGGAGGTCAACGGCAAGACCCACGAGCCGGTCGAGCGCCTCACCGTGGACGTGCCCGAGGAGCACATGGGCGCCGTCACGCAGCTGATGGGCATCCGCAAGGGCCGGATGGACAACATGTCCAACCACGGCTCGGGCTGGGTCCGGATGGAGTTCGTGGTGCCGTCCCGCGGCCTGATCGGCTTCCGCACCGAGTTCCTCACCAACACCCGCGGCACCGGCATCGCGCACTCGATCCACGAGGGCTACGAGCCGTGGTTCGGCACCCTGACGACCCGTAACAACGGCTCCCTGGTCGCCGACCGCTCCGGCGTGGTCACCGCCTTCGCGATGACCAACCTGCAGGAGCGCGGCGTGCTGTTCACCGACCCCGGCACCGAGGTGTACGAGGGCATGATCGTCGGCGAGAACTCCCGCTCCGACGACATGGACGTGAACATCACCAAGGAGAAGAAGCTCACCAACATGCGTTCCTCGAACGCCGACGTGGCGGAGTCCATCGTGCCGCCGCGCAAGCTCTCGCTGGAGCAGTCGCTGGAGTTCTGCCGCGAGGACGAGTGCATCGAGGTGACCCCGGAGACCGTGCGCATCCGCAAGGTCGTCCTGGACGCCAAGGAGCGCGGCCGCACCGCCTCGCGCGCCAAGAAGGGCTGACGCCCGGGGGTGCTCCCCCTGTC
>NZ_JBHUWH010000351.1:0-8540 GCF_042670125.1 Kitasatospora sp. NPDC057198
GCCGCCACCCCCGCCCACGCGGGCCCGGCGGCCGGGTGTCCGCGTTCCCGGGCCCGCCGGAGGACCGGACGGCCGTCGAGGCCGAACCGAAAGCGCTCGTGCCTGACCCCGCAAACGTGCCGGCCGCACCGGAGAGGGCCGCGAACCGCGGATCCGCACCGCCCTCACCTGCGAGGGCGCCCGGATCGCGTTCGAGGAGCCCTGCAGGAACCACGACCCCACCACCGAGCCCCACGACGCCGAGACCGTCGCAGCCACCCGCCCGACTGCCACCCCGCCCACGGACCCCGGCAGCCGGGCATCCGCATTCCCACCCCCCGAAAGCCCACCGCAGGCGATCCCCCACCCCCGTCCTCCCCTCCCCGCCTTCCCCCGTGAATCCAATGGTGCTAGTTTCATTAGCACCATGTTGCTGAGACTGGACACCAAGGACACCCGGCCCCTGCACGAGCAGGTCGCCGCCGCCGTCCGCCGCGCCGTCGCCGAGGGCGAGTGCCGCCCGGGCGACCGATTGCCCTCCGCGCGGGACCTCGCGCAGGCGCTCGACGTGAACGTCAACACCGTGCTGCGCGGTCTGCGCGACCTGCGCGACGCCGGGGTGCTGGAGTTCCGCCGGGGGCGGGGCGTGACCGTCGCGGCGGACGCCGACCGGCGTTCCGGGCTGCTGGAGCAGGCCCGCGCGCTGGTCGCGGAGGCCGCTCGGGCCGGGTACGGCAGGGACGAACTCATCGAAATGATCAGGGGGATACCGTGAGCGAGCAGGAGAAGACCGGACGGCTCGGCCTGCTGTGGCCGGCGCTCTGGGTGGTGGGCACCGCGGTGCTGACCGCCGCGCTGCCGCTGACCGTCGCCGACCGGCTGCCCGACCGGCTGGCCACCCACTGGGGCGGCAGCACCGCGAACGGCTCGATGCCGCTGTGGGCGGCCTGCCTGGTGCCGGCGCTGATCTGGGCGGTGCTGGGCGCCGCGGGCCTGGCGGCCCTGCGCCGGGGTGATCCGCTGCTGCGGCTCTGGACGCTGGCCGGCCTGCTGTCGGGCGGCGTGCTGTTCCTCGGTCTGCAGACCGCCGCGGTCCGCGCCAACCTCGACCGCGCCGACTGGCACGGGGCCGAGCTCCCGCTGGGCTGGTTCCTCGGCGGCCTGGCCGCCGCGCTGCTGACCGGCCTGGCGGTGCGGCTGCTGGGCGGGCGCGGCCTGTCGGCCGCCGCTCCCCCGGCGCCCGCCGGCCCGGTGCTGGAGCTCGCGGAGGGCGAGCGCCTGGTGTGGTTCTCCCGGGCCGCCAACCCCGCGTTGCGGGTGCTGGCGGCGGTGGGCGGCCCGGTGGCCGCGCTCGCCCTGCTGGGCAGCGCGACCGGCCTGTTCGGGGCGGAGTGGGGCTGGCCGCTGTTCGCCGTGTCGGCGGTGCTGGGCCTGGCCGCCGCGGCCTGTTCCTCGGTGCGGGTGCGGGTCTCCGAGGCCGGCCTGGAGGTGGCGCTGGGCGTGTTCGGCCTGCCGACCCGCCGCTGGGCGCTGTCCGAGCTGGAGTCGGCCCGGGTCGAGCACCGGCTGCCCTCCCAGGTCGGCGGCTGGGGCTACCGGTTGAGCGGGCGCGGCACCACGGTGATGCTGCGCTCCGGCGAGTGCCTGGTGGTGCGGATCCGCGCCACCGGCCACGACTTCGCGGTCAGTGTCGACGACGCCGAGCGCGGCGCGGCCCTGCTGAACGCGCTGCGCACCCAGCAGACCGCCTGACCCCGCCCGCCCCACCCCACCCCGCTCGCACCCCACCTGCACCCCCACCCACACCCCGCCCGCGCCCCTACCCACACCCCACCCGCACCCCGCCCGGGGCACGCCGTCCGGAGACCGTTTCCGGCGGTGCTGCCCCGGGCATAAAGGCCATTCCGGATGAAGGGGTGAGATGGGTACGCTCGACCGTATGATCCGCACCGCGACTCCCGCCGACGTCCCCTTCGTCCACGCCATGATCCGCGAACTCGCCGAGTACGAGCGGGCGCTGCCCGAGGCGAAGGCCACCGAGGAGCAGCTGCACGACGCGCTGTTCGGCGAGCACCCGGCGGTGTTCGGCCTGATCGCCGAGGAGGAGTCCGGCGAGCCGGTCGGTTTCGCGCTCTGGTTCCGCAACTTCTCGACCTGGCGCGGCACGCACGGCATCTACCTGGAAGACCTGTACGTCCGCCCGGAGAAGCGCGGCGGCGGCCACGGCAAGGCGTTGCTGACCGAGCTGGCCCGGATCTGCGCGGAGCGCGGGTACCAGCGGCTGGAGTGGTCGGTGCTGGACTGGAACGAACCGTCGATCGGCTTCTACAAGTCGCTCGGCGCGGTGCCGATGGACGAGTGGACGGTCTTCCGGCTGACCGACGGCGCGCTGGCCGAACTCGGCTCCGTACCGCGCTGAGCAGGCCGCTGTTCGAACGGTGATCCCTCGTTCCCGTGACGGTGGCGCGAGATCACGACAGACCGCCCCCGGGCGCGGTAACGTCTCGGGGCACAAGGCAGTTGAACCGAGCCAGTAGTGGTGTTGGCAGCTCCCCCGGCCGCAAGCACCGTGCGTCACCCAGGAGGTGAGGGTGTCCCAGATCGACGGCGAGCCCGGAGTGAAGGACTTCGTTGAGGTCCGGCTGCCCGCGGCGGGCGCCTATCTCTCGGTGCTGCGGACGGCGACCGCCGGCCTCGCGGCACGGCTGGACTTCACCCTGGACGAGATCGAGGATCTCCGGATCGCGGTGGACGAGGCGTGCGCGATCCTGCTCCAACAGGCCGTTCCCGGTTCGATCCTGAGCTGCGAGTTCCGCCTGGTGGGCGACGCGCTGCGGGTCACCGTGTCGGCTCCGACCACCGACGGCCGGGCCCCGGAGCGGGACACCTTCGCCTGGACGGTGCTCTCCGCGCTGGCCGGCGAGGTCGACTCGACGGTCGGCTCGGACAACACGGTCTCCATCAGCCTGCACAAGAAGCGCGGCGGGTCGCCGGGCCAGCCGTAGCCAGTGACGTGTTCTCGGAACGGAACGGGTGATCGCCGTGAGTGATCTGGACCGCACAGTTGCCGTCGTACCGCCGCAGGCGAGCGTCGCCCGCCCCGCCACCCCTGACGAAGCCCCCTCGAAGGACTCCCACCGGATGAGCCAGCCGACCGATCCGAAGCCCGAGCTGCCCGGGGCGGCTCCCGGGCCCGAGACGGCGCCCGCGGCCGGGCCCGTGGCGGACGACGGCCCGGCGGCCGCCGCCGAGGCCGTCCGCTCGACCGTTCCGGCCCAGGGGCACCGCAGCGGCGCCCCGGACCGAGAGGCGGCCCGGGCGCTGTTCGTGCGGCTGTCCGAGCTGCCGGAGGGCTCGCCGGAGCGGGTGGAGATCCGCAACCAGCTGGTCCGGATGCACATCCCGCTGGTGGAGCACCTGGCCCGGCGCTTCCGCAACCGCGGCGAGCCGCTGGACGACCTGACCCAGGTCGCCACCATCGGCCTGATCAAGTCGGTGGACCGGTTCGACCACGAGCGCGGGGTGGAGTTCTCCACGTACGCGACGCCGACCATCGTCGGCGAGATCAAGCGGCACTTCCGGGACAAGGGCTGGGCGGTGCGGGTGCCGCGCCGCCTGCAGGAGCTGCGGCTGTCGCTGACCACGGCGACCAGCGAGCTGTCCCAGCGGCACGGCCGGTCGCCGACGGTGCACGAGCTGGCCGAGCACCTGGGCATCTCGGAGGAGGACGTGCTGGAGGGCCTGGAGTCCGCCAACGCGTACTCCACCCTCTCGCTGGACGTGCCGGACAGCGACGACGAGTCGCCGGCCGTGGCGGACACCCTGGGCGCCACCGACGAGGCGCTGGAGGGCGTCGAGTACCGGGAGTCGCTGAAGCCGCTGCTGGCCCAACTGCCGCCCCGGGAGCAGAAGATCCTGGTGCTGCGGTTCTTCCGGAACATGACCCAGTCGCAGATCGCGGCCGAGGTCGGCATCTCCCAGATGCACGTCTCCCGGCTGCTGGCCCGCACCCTCGCGCAGCTGCGCGAGAAGCTGCTGGTCGAGGAGTAGGACCGGTGACCGCCGGCAGGGCCCGTCCCCCACCCGGGGACGGGCCCTGCTGCGCGGTGCGGGCGGTTACCGCCGCTCGTCGGGGGCGCCGTACAGCACGGCGGTCACCTTCGGGTTGAGCAGCGCGCCGATGCCGACCAGGCCGAGCACCCCGACCGCGACGCCGACGGCGGCCATCGCGCCGCCGGACTGCCACATGTAGTACGCGACGGGCAGGCAGATCGAGTTGGTGAGCACGGCGGGGCTGCGGCCCCAGCGCTGCCCGCGCAGCAGCGCGCGGGCCGCCAGGACCGGCAGCAGGCCCATCAGCAGCAGGACGACGCCGCCGAGCTCGGCGCGGCCGAAGTCGGCGTCCGCTCCGGTGAAGCCGGAGACCAGGTTGTAGACGCCCCAGCCGGCCATCGCCGCGCCCTCCAGCGCGGTGAGCGCCGCGCCGGCGAGCAGCGGGGCGGGCCGGGCGGCGGGGGCGGTGGGGGCGGGGGCGGTTTCAGCGGTCACCGGGCCAGGGTAACGGTGGGCCCGCGCGGGGCGGGTCGTAGGCTGATCACCATGCGCGCTCTCCTGGTCGTGAACCCGAAGGCGACCACCACCAGTGGCCGGACCCGGGACGTCCTGACCCATGCCCTGCGCAGCGACCTGAAACTGGACGTCGCCCAGACCCAGTACCGGGGCCACGCCCGCGACCTGGCCCAGCAGGCGGCCGAGGACGGCTCGGTGGACCTGGTGGTGGCGCTGGGGGGCGACGGCACGGTCAACGAGGTGGTGAACGGCCTGCTGGCGCACGGGCCGGGTGAGCGGGTGCCGCGGCTGGCGGTGGTGCCGGGCGGGTCGACCAACGTGTTCGCCCGGGCGCTGGGCCTGCCGAACGACCCGGTGGAGGCGACGGGTGCGCTGCTGGACGCGCTGGCGGAGCGCCGGGAGCGGTCGATCGGCCTGGGCAAGGCGCTGACCGACGGGCTGCCGGACCGCTGGTTCACCTTCACGGCGGGCCTGGGCTTCGACGCGGGCGTGGTCGGCCGGGTGGAGCGCCAGCGCCGTGCGGGGCGCAAATCCACGCACGCGCTCTATGTCGTGGAGGCGCTCCGGCACTTCGTCACGGAGCGTGAGCACCGCCGCTCGGGGCCGATCTCGCTGGAGATCAACGGCCGGGACCGCGTTCCGGGCATGGTGATGGCCATAGTTTCGAACACTTCGCCGTGGACGTTCCTGGGGTCCCGTCCGGTCCTCCCCTCGCCCTCCGCGTCCTTCGAAACCGATCTGGACATCTTCGGCATCACTCGAATGACCGCGTTCCGGACGGCCCGGACGGTCCGTCAGATCCTCCGTCCGCTGCCCGCGGCGGAGGGCGGTGAGCGCCCGGCCGGCCCCTCCGGGAAGCACCTCGTCTCCTATCACGACGTTCGGCACTTCACCTTGGTTTCAGAGGAACCTGCCCCGTTTCAGGTCGATGGAGACCACCTTGGAGACAGGAGTCGCGTCAGTTTCACAGGCGTACGGCGGGCACTGCGTGTGATTGTGTGACCAGAAGGGGGTCCTTGCCTTGCACTCGAACGTTCGAGCCCCTTCACCCCATAGAAGTACCGCCTGTGAGGTAGGCGACACCGAAGAATCAAAACTTTCTTGCCGAAGGGGGTTGTATCCGGCTTCGAGGTTTGCGAACCTCTACATGGCGATCGGGACACACCGCAGCGGGACACCGCGGGAGAGTCCCTCGAATCGCCGAACCCCCCTCAGCGAAGACCGCCCGGGCCCGATGGGCCTTAGGTCCCTTTTGCTGTTGCGGGATTCGTGAAAGCGTTCACATTCACAAGCCATTCGAGTGAGTCGCGGGCCACCGCCCGTCGACCGGAGGAGTTGGACGACCATGGACTGGCGCCACCGCGCTGTCTGCCGCGAAGAGGACCCGGAGCTGTTCTTCCCGATCGGGAACACCGGCCCCGCCCTGCTGCAGATCGAGGAAGCCAAGGCCGTGTGCCGCCGCTGTCCCGTGATGGAACAGTGCCTGCAGTGGGCGCTGGAGACCGGCCAGGACGCCGGCGTCTGGGGCGGCATGAGCGAGGACGAGCGTCGCGCGATGAAGCGCCGCGCCGCCCGCAACCGGGCCCGCACCGCCTGACGCGAGGAACTGACGAACAGTCAGCAGCAGTACGGATCAACCCATGATCAAGGGTTCGGCCGCGATTGGCCGGCCGAGCCTTCCCGAACGGGCCCCGCTCGATCCGCGGGGCCGACGACGCGAGTCGCCCAGGCACTTGATACTGTTCACTTAGAGCAATATTGTTGGCCTGAGGCGCTCACCGTGTGCAACGCACGGGGCGGGCGTCGCGCCACACCAGAAGCCCCCGTTCCGGCCGACTCCCCCCGACGGCCGGACCGGGTCGAGAGGCCCTGCCGACCCACCCCCCCGGTCGGCAGGGCCTCGTTTCTGTCTCCGGGCCCGGCGGGGGACCCCGCCGGACGGGGACCCCCGCCGGGCGAGGACCTCCCCGCCGGACGGGGACCTCCCCTACCGGACGGGGATCTCCAGCACGACCTTGGTGCCGCCCTCGGGCGCGGCCACCATGTCGAAGGTGCCGCCGAGTTCGCCGGTGGCCAGGGTGCGGACGATCTGCAGGCCGAGGTTGCCGGCCCGCTGCGGGTCGAAGCCCTCGGGCATGCCGTTGCCGTCGTCCTGCACGGTGATCAGCAGGTACTCCTCGGGCTTGGCGCCGTTGTTCCAGGTGTCCGACCAGCCCTTGCCGCCGGAGGGGGCGCGGCCGCGCAGCGCGCTGACCTCCAGGTTGCCGGAGGCGCTGGGGCCGAAGGCGTGTTCCAGGGCGTTCTGGGTGAGTTCGGTGAGGATCATCGCGAGCGGGGTGGCGACCTCGGCGGACAGGATGCCGAAGGAGCCGCTGCGGCGGGCCACCACCCGGCCGTCCTGGGAGAGTTCCATCACCATGGCCAGCACCCGGTCGGCGATCTCGTCGAAGGCGACCGACTCGTCGAGGGCCTGGGAGAGCGTCTCGTGCACGATGGCGATCGAGCCGACCCGGCGGACGGCCTCGTCCAGGGCGGCCCGGCCGGCGTCCGAGTCCATCCGGCGGGACTGCAGCCGCAGCAGTGCGGCGACGGTCTGCAGGTTGTTCTTCACCCGGTGGTGGATCTCCCGGATGGTGGCGTCCTTGGTCATCAACTCGCGGTCGCGGCGGCGCAGTTCGGTGACGTCCCGGCAGAGCACCAGGGAGCCGGTGGGGGTGTCCTTGGGCTTGAGCGGGATGGTCCGCAGGGTCACCACGCCGCCCTGCGCCTCGACCTCGGTCTGCCGGGGCGCCCAGCCGCTGGCCATCTTCACCAGCGCCTCGTGCACGGCGCCGCGGCTGGGCGGCACCAGTTCGGCGGTGGTCTTCCCGAGGTGACTGCCCACCAGGTCGGTGGTGAGGCCGAGCCGGTGGTAGGCGGAGAGCGCGTTGGGGCTGGCGTAGGTGACCACGCCCTCGACGTCGAGCCGGATCAGGCCGTCGCCGACCCGCGGCGCGGCGTCCATGTCGGCCTGCTCGGCGCCGGGGAAGGGGAAGCTGCCGGCCGCGATCATCTGGGCCAGGTCGGAGGCGCTCTGCAGGTAGGTGAGCTCCAGCCGGCTGGGGGTGCGGACGGTCAGCAGGTTGGTGTTGCGGGCGATCACGCCGAGCACCTTGCCGTCCCGTCGCACCGGGATGGACTCCACCCGCACCGGCACCTCCTCCCGCCACTCCGGGTCGCCCTCGCGGACGATCCGCCCCTCGTCGTAGGCGGCGTCCAGCAGCGGCCGGCGGCCGCGGGGCACCAGGTGGCCGACCATGTCGTCCTGGTACGAGGTGGGGCCGGTGTTGGGCCGCATCTGGGCCACCGAGACGTAGCGGATGCCGTCCCAGGTGGGGATCCACAGCACCAGGTCGGCGAAGGACAGGTCGGAGAGCAGCTGCCACTCCGAGACCAGGAGGTGCAGCCACTCCACGTCGGCACCGGTGAGGGTGGTGTGGCGGCGGACGAGTTCGTTCAGCGAGGGCACACGGTGAGGGTATCGCCGACCACCTCGGGACACGTTGTCCAGACCAATTGCGGGCCGCCTCTGGACAACTCAGATTGGTCTAGTCCACAATGAACATGCACCAAGGAGAGGCCCTCCGCGCAACTGCCCTGACCGCGCGAGGCCGCTCCTCGGTCGGAGGCGTCGTTCGAGGGTCCCGCACAACCCCCGGACGGTCCCCGCCTCCGGCATACAGCTCCGGGCTGCGGTGCCGCACAGGTTGAGGGTCCTGTGTCGGCGCCGTGGCCCGTAGTGTTTCCCGGCCCCTGCGGCCCCCACGACCCCCCTGCGGCCGGGTGGAGCCTCCACGGGGCCCGCCCCCCCCGGACACCGAGAAGCCGCCCCCGCACCGGCCAGTCCGATCTGCAGGCATATCTCAGCGGCACGGCGAAGGACGAGGCACGCACCAAGACCGCCGCGGGGGAGCACAAGACTTCGATCACGCGCACCTTCAACAAGTACGGAC
>NZ_JBHUWH010000352.1:0-8405 GCF_042670125.1 Kitasatospora sp. NPDC057198
GCCTGGAACCGGCCGGCCGCAGCGGCTTCGGCCTGCACCTGCACCGCTGACCCGGCACCCGCGGGGCCGCCCGGCCCGGCCCGGGGCACGCCGCGCCCCGGGCCGCCGCCCGGCCGGTAGCATCGGCGGATGACCGAGTTCCGCATCGTGCTGGCCACCGCACTGGACCCGGACGAAGCCTGGCGGCGCGTCACCGACTGGCCCCGCCACGCGATGCCGCTCACCACCGTCCGCTCCGACGGCCGCACCGTGACCGCCCGCACCGGCATCGGCCGGCACGGCTTCGACGACGTGATGGACGTCGTCCGCCGGCAGCCGCCCGGCCCCGGCCGCCCCGGCCACTGCCGCCTCGTCAAACGCGGCCCGCTGATCACCGGATGGGCCGAGATCGACGTCCGCCCGCACCGCGGCGGCGCCGTCGTCCGCTGGCGCGAGGACCTGCGGATCGCCCCGCTCCCCGCCCCGCTCGACCGCCCCACCGCCTGGTGCGCCCGCCTCCTGTTCCGCCGCACCCTGCACGCGCTGCTGCGCTGAGGGGGCGCAGGCCGAGGCGCCGGAGGGCCGAGGACGCACCTCCGTCCCGGTCGTCCCGCAACTTTTCCCGTCCGGGAGGAACGCTCCGGCCGAAGCCGGGCAGGAGTGTTCCGACGGAACGGGCGGGAACACCGAAGGGGTGGACGGATGAGTGAGGGGACGAGCACGCTGCTGTGGGTCGCGGCGGCGGTGTTCCTGGTCGCGACGGTGGCCGCGGTGGTCGTGCTGGTGGTCAAACTGGTGCGCACCAGGCGGCTGCTGGCCGACACGAACATTCCGATGTCGAAGAAGGTGCTGTTCTGGGGGGCGATCGCCTACCTGGTCTTCCCGGTGGACCTGATGCCCGACCCGGTCCTGATCGACGACATAGGCGTCCTGATGCTGGCCCTGCGCTCCCTCAACAAGGCCGTCCCCGAGGGGATCGCCCGCCGCGCGGGCCGCCGCGACCGCCGGAACTGACCGGCCGCGACCGTTCCGGGGCCGTTCCGGGGCCGGAGTCCGGGCCGGTGGGTGATGGATCCGGCCCGGCCGGGTACGGTCGGAGCAGACAGCTGGGAGGGCAGAGGGATGACCGCGACGGCAGAGACCGGGACGCTGCGCGTGCCGCGCAGCATCAACGGCATCGAACAGGCGCTCACCTACGAGGAGCGCGCCCGGTTCTACGGCGAACTCGGCCCGGTGGAGGACCCGGTGGAGCGCGAGGCGGTGATCGGGGCCTGGTGGCTGCGGGCGATGTCCGCGGCGTACGGGAGCGACCGGGCGGGCTTCCGGGCCGCGGTGGCGCCGGCGCTGGTGGCGGGGCGCTCGGAGCGGGCCGGGGCGGCCGCCGCGTGAGCGGCTGGCGGATCTGGCTGCAGGAGCAGCCGGCCCGCACCATGCTGGAGATCTCGAAGGCCGACGAGGTGCTGTTCGCGCTCGTCAACGCCGCCCTGGTGCTGCTGGACGACCGGGCGGGAGCGCCGGTCGACGAGTGGGGCGACCTGCGCAGCGTGGTGCTGGCCGGCTCCGTCACCGCGGAGCTGTTCGTCGACCCGGAACAGCGCACCGTCGACGTGCTGCGGCTGGTCTGGGTGCCCGGCCTGGGCGGCTGAGCCCGCCGGCACGGCCGCCGAACGGGCTTGGTAGGGTCCGGCCGTGACCCTGACCGACCTGGCGAACGGCTTCCGCGACGACGAGCAGCTGCAGCGCGTCCAGGCGGTGGTCCACAACCGGCTGGCGGACGACCGGGAGCCGCAGGAGTGCCGGTACCTGATGCGCTTCTGGTGGCAGCTGCGCATGACGTACCGGGAGGTGACGGTCGAGGAGCTGCGGCAGAACGTCGGGGAGCGGAAGCTGGAGGCCGTCCTGGACCTGGTCGACGCCGTCAGGTCGTCCCACGAGGAGATCGACGCGTGGGCCGACGCCGCGGAGGAGACGTTCCCGGTGGTCCTGGACCGCGGCTCCGGCGCCGCCGAGGAGCAGTAGGGGAGACCGCCGGCCGGTTTCGACGCGGCGTGCTCGATCGCGGTCCGGCCGGGTCAGTCGTGGTCCAGGACGGCGGTGACCACGGTGTGCAGGTGGCGGCGGAAGCGGTCCAGGACGGGGAGGTCGAGGGGGCCGCGGCGGGTGCCGGCCGGGTCGATGACGCCGGCCTGGCCGAAGGAGTGGGACGTCCAGACGATGGTGAAGACCAGCATCTCGACGTCGGCGCCGGGGCCGAGGCCGACCCGGTCGAGGACGGTGCGGACGGCGCCGGCCACCTCGGCGACCAGCGGGCCGGCGAACTCGCTCTCGATGTCGGAGTGGTCGGCGCCCTCGGCCAGCCAGCGGCGCATCCACAGCGCCGGGACCTCGGGGCGGCGCAGGCAGAAGGACAGGTAGTCGTCGACGAAGGCGAGCAGCGCGGCGCGCGTCCCGTCGGGGGTGGGGTCGCAGGCGTGCAGGCGGGCCAGGGCCTCGGTGACCACCTCGCGCTGGGCGAGGTGGGCGCGGCGCATCACCTCGCGGTAGAGCGCGGGCTTGGCGCCGACGTGGTAGGCGACGGTGGCGATGTTCAGGCCGACCGCGTCGCCGATCGCCCGGGTGCTGGTGGCGTCGTAGCCGCGCTCGGCGAACAGGCGGGTGGCGGTCGCCAGGATGCGTTCGCGGGGGCCGTCCTCGGGCAGGGCGCTCATGGGCATCGAGGATAGCGGACCGCAGCGGAAGAAATCCATCAGGTGATGGGGGGCGAATTCGCAGGTCACCACCCATTGTGCCGGACTCCATCATTCGATTGAATGAGCGCCCTTCGACGAGAGGAGCACCCGGCATGGGCTCGACCAGGGTGGCGGTGATCGGCGCCGGCGCGGCAGGACTGGCCGCCGCCAAGGCACTGCTCGACCAGGGGCTGGAGGTCACCGTCCTGGAGCGCGGCACCCGCGTCGGCGGCCTGTGGGCGGGCGACGACGGCCCGGAGGGCTCCCCGGCGTACGACAGCCTGCACCTGAACACCAGCAGGGGCCGCACCGAGTTCGCCGACTTCCCGATGCCCGCGCACTGGCCCGACTACCCGTCCGCCGCCCGGGTGGCCGGCTACCTCGCCGACTACGCCCGGGAGTTCGGCATCACCGGGAGGACCAGGTTCGGGACGACGGTGCGCCGGGTCGTCCGGGACGCCGACGGCTGGCGGGTCGACGGCGAGCGCCACGACGCCGTCGTCGTCGCCAACGGCCACAACCGGGACCCGAAGTGGCCCAGCCCCGGCTACCCCGGCGACTTCGCCGGCACCCAGCTGCACGCCCACGACCACCGCCGCGCCGACGCGTACGCGGGCAGGCGGGTGCTGGTCGTCGGCACGGGCAACTCCGCGATGGACATCGCCGTCGACGCCTCGTACACCGCCGACGGCCCGGTGCTGCTCTCCGCCCGGCACGGCACCCACATCGTCCCCAAGTACCTGTTCGGCCGCCCCGCCGACGCCACCGGCGGCGCCCTAGCCGTACTGCCCTGGCGGATCCGGCAGGCCGTCGCGCAGCGCGTCCTCGCCCTCGCCGTCGGCACCCCCGGCCGGTACGGGCTGCCCGAACCCGCCGGCGGCCTGTTCCAGAACCACCCCACCATCAGCGACACCGTCCTGCACCGCCTCACCCACGGCGAGATCGAGGCCCGCCCCGGCATCGAACGGCTCGACGGCACCCGCGTGCACTTCACCGACGGACGCACCGACCCGGTCGACGTCATCGTCTGGGCCACCGGCTACCGCGTCACGATCCCCTTCCTGGACGAGCGCTGGACCGGCCCCGACCCCGAGGAACTCCCGCTCTACCAGCGGGTGTTCCACCTCGACGACCCCACGCTCAGCTTCGTCGGACTGATGCAGTCCACCGGCGCCGCGCTCCCCGTCGTCGAGGCCCAGGGCCGACTGGTCGCCGCCCACCTCGCCGGGCGCTACGCCCTCCCGAGCCCCGAGCGGCAGCGCGCCCACGTCCGCCGCGCGCACGCCGCCGCCGTCCGGCGCTGGGGCGACAAGCGGCCGATGATGCGGATCGACTTCGACCAGTACGTCGCCGCCGTCCCCCGCGAACTCAAGGCCGGCGCCCGCCGGGCACAGAAGGAGAAGAACCGGTGACCCTCCTGAACCGCCGCCAGGACCCGCGCGGGCGAAGGGTGCTGATCACCGGCGCCTCCGGCACCATCGGACGCGCCCTCGGCGCCCGCCTCACCGCCGCCGGCGCGCACGTCCTCGGACTCGACCTGCGCCCCACCGGCGACGAACCCTTCCCCGTGCTGCGCTGCGACGTCACCGACGACGACGCCGTCACCACCGCCGTCGGCGAGGCCCTGGAGACCCTCGGCGGCCTCGACGTCCTGGTCAACAACGCGGGCACCGGCGGCCCCGCCCCCGCCGAGCACGCCCCCGGCGCCGAGGTCCGCCGCCAACTGGAGATCAACCTGCTCGGCACCTGGCGCACCACCGCCGCCTGCGTGGACGCCCTGGTCACCGCCCGCGGCCGGGTCGTCATGGTCACCTCCCGGATGGCCGTCATGCAGCTCCCGCTGGCCGCCGCCTACGGCGCCTCCAAGCGCGCCATGGTCGCCTACGCCGACGCGCTGCGCCTCGAACTCGCCCCCCACGTCGGCGTCAGCTGCGTCTACCCCTCCGCGGTGCGCAGCCCGATCCACGACTCCACCAAGGCCGCCGGACTCTCCCTGGAGGGCATGAGCGTCTACGAGCCGCTGGAGGGCGTGCTCGACGCGATCACCGGGGCGGCCTTCTCCACCCGCCCGCGCCGGGACGTCACCACCACCCGCAAGGGCGCCGTCGAGTTCTTCCTCGCCCGCCACCTGCCCGCCCTCACCGACCGGATCGTCACCCGCACCCTGCACGCCCGCGCCGCCGCCGGAGCCTTCGACGGCGCCGAACTCGCCGCCGGCGTCGTCGCCCGCAGCGGCCGGAGCACCCGCAGCGGTCGGAGCGCCCGGAACGGTCGGAGCGGTCGGAGCGGTCGGAGCGGTCGGAGCGGTCGGAACCGGGGGACCGAGTGACGGCGGCCGGGGCCGGGCGGAAGGCACTCACCCTGTACGCCGCCGGCTCGGTCGGCATGGGCGTCTGGGTCACCGCGCCCGGACTGCTGCTGCTCTACTTCCTCACCGACGTGCTCGGCGTCCCCGCCCTGCTGGCCGGCCTCACCCTGCTGCTGCCCAAGGCCGTCGACGTCGTCGCCCACCCGCTGCTCGGCTCCCGCTCCGACCGGCAGGCCCGCCGCGACGGCCACCGGCGGCGGATGATGCGCACCGGACTGCTGCTCGGCCTGGCGATGACCGCGATGTTCAGCGTCCCGCCCGGCCTGCACGGCTGGGCCGCCGCCCTCTGGGTCGGCGGCTGGTTCACCGCCGGGAACCTGCTGTTCGCCGCCTTCCAGGTGCCCTACCTGACCACCCCCTCCGACCTGGCGGTCGGCTACCACGAACGCACCCGGGTCTTCATGTTCCGGACGGCCCTGCTCACCGTCGGCCTGCTCGCCGCCGGCGTCGCCGCCCCCGCCCTCTCCTCCGGCGGCACCCGCGCCGACTACGCCCGGATGGCCGTGCTGCTGGCCGCCGCGACGGCCGCCTCCGGAGCCGTCGCCCTGCTCGGCGTACGCCGGCTCACCGCCGAGTGCGGGTTCAAGGCCCCCGCCGAACGGGCCGGCCACTCCACCCGCGCCGACCTGCGCACCGCCCTGCGCGACCCGGACTTCCGCCCCCTGGTGCTCTCCTACCTGTTCACCGGCACCACCACCCACCTGTTCCTGGCCGCCCTGCCCTACGTCACCGAGTACGTCTTCCACGACGGCCGGCTCACCGCCCTGTTCATGGGCCTCTTCCTCGCCCCCGCGATGCTCTCCGGCCCCGCCTGGACGGCCTGGTCGCGGCGCGAGGGCAACGGCAAGCAGCGCGGACTGCTCACCTCCCAGGCCGCGTTCGCCACCGGCTCGGTGCTCCTGCTGCCCACCGCCGCCCTGCTCGACGGGGCCGCCCGGACCGCCGCCACCGCCACCGTGGTGATGGCCATGGGAGTCGCCTTCGCCGGGCTGCAACTCTTCGCGTTCTCGATGCTCCCGGACGCCGTCGCCGCCGCCGGCACCGCCGAAGCGGGCGCCTACACCGGCGTGTGGACCGCCACCGAGGCCACCGGCACCGCCATCGGCCCCTACCTGTACTCGGCCGTCCTCGCCCTCGGCGGCTTCGCCTCCAGCACCGGCGGCACCCACCCCGCCCAGAGCGACACGGCCCTGACCGCCCTGCTCACCGGCTTCACCCTGCTGCCCGCCGCACTGATGGCCCTCGCCCTCGGCCTCCAGCGGCGCTGCGCCCTGGACGCCCGGCGGTGACGCCGACCGCCACCGGAATCTGGCCGATCGTCAGGAAAAGCCTTCGCAAAGGGAGTCGGCGACAGCCCGGCGGGGTACGTGACGGTCGGGGGTGGGGCCGTGGAGAAGGTGCTGTGGGGGCCGATCGGCGGGATCGCGGCCGTCCTGGTGCTGTGGGGCACGCTGGCGCTGCACGACGGGTCCGCGCGCCCGGTCGGCTTCCTCGGGTTCGTCCTGGTCATGGCCCTCGGCGTGGCGGGCGTCATCCGGCTCGCCAGGAACGACGAGGGGCCGGCCGCCCTGGCCGTGATGCTCCTGTACTCGGCCTGGATCTTCCTCTCCATCGCCGCGCTCGGCATGCAGGAACAGCAGGTCCTGCACGACCGCGGCGCCACCTCGAACGCCACGGTGACGCGCGCCATCGTCACCTCCGACCCGATGGGCGGCGTCGGCCCGTCCGTCACCGCGGTGGACGTGCGGCTCGACGACGGCTCCGTCCTCCACAAGATCGCCACCAAGGGCGACCACCCCGCGCTCGGCGACCGGCTCCAGGTCACCCAGGACCCGCGCGGCAGGTTCGACACCCGCCTCGGCCCCCGCCCCGACGCCCCGGACCGCACCGTCGCCGTCGCCATGCTGGCCGTCATGGGCCTCTGCGCCCTCCTCACCGTCCTGCTGCCCGGCGACTGAGCCCGAGCCGGGCCCCACCCGGGCCGGGCCGGTCGGTCAGCGCAGGACGGCCGCCAGCAGATCGGTGCCGAGGGCGCCGGTGGCGGCCAGGTCGAGGACGTGGTGCACGTGCCGTCCCCGGCGGTGGGCGGCGAGCAGGCCGGCCCGGCGCAGCACCGCGAGGTGGCGGGAGATCTCGGGCGGGGTGAGGTCCCAGGCGCGGGCCAGCTCGCCGGTGGTGTGCGGGCCGCGGGCCAGGGTGCGGACCAGGCGCAGCCGCACGGGATGGGCCAGCGCCTCCAGTCGCAGGCTGACGGCCTCCAGCGGGACGCTCGCCGCACGCTCCCCGTCCGCCGCCGGGTACTGCACCACCGGCTGCCAGCCGGAGGCGTGCACGACGACCAGGTGCGGGTGGCCGAACACGCTCGGCAGGAAGGTCACCCCGGCCCGGCCCGCCCGCGCGGTGGAGTCCTGCAGCTTGTCCAGCACCAGCGAGCCGCCGTCCGGTGTGACGGCGACCGCCGCCGACACCTCGGCCAGGGCCGCGGCCAGGCCCTGGCGGCGCATCAGCTCGGCCTTGTCCCGCACGTCCCGGCCCAGCCGGGCGGCCAGCGCCGGCCACTGAGCGTCGAAGAACGCCTCCGCGCACAGCTCCAGGGTCTCCCGCACCCGGGCCCGGACGGCCGCCGGATCCGCCAGCAGCCGCTCCGCGAACGCCTCCTGGACGGGGCCGCGGGCCTGCGCCCGCTCCAGCGCGGCCGCCCGGGCCGCTGGGTCGTGCAGCGGGGAGCGGTCGGCGAAGGCCCGCCGGTTGGACCCGCAGGTGGTGATCAGCGCCGCGTGCGCGTACCGCTCGTCGTCGAGCGCGTCCACCTCGTCCAGCTCGGCCGCCAGGGTGGCCCGCGGCCGGGCCGGCACCAGGAAGTCCGCCCGCGAGGAGCGCCACAGGAACTCCGCCTCGCGCAGCCGCTCGGCCGGCCCCGGGCGCAGCCCCGCCCACACCCCGGCCGCCCAACCGGCCAGCTGCGGATGGTGCTCGGGCGAGGCCAGCACGTGCAGCATCGCGGTGAGTTCGGCGAGCGGGGAGACGCCGAACCGGATCCGCTCCGGCGGCGTCCCGGCGAGGTCGATGCGCAGGGTCACCCCGCCATTCTCGCTGCTCACGGGCGCGGCCCCGGCGCCGGTTGACGGAAAGCGTCAACCGACGTGACCGCCCCGCCGCCCGGCCCGCACCGTGGCGCCATGACCGCCACAGCCACCCCCGCCGCCGTCGTCGCCGCGCCGGCCCGGCCGCCCCTCCGCCGGCTCGTCCGGGCCGGCGGCGGCCCGCGCTACGCCACCGCCCTGCTCGTGGACGCCCTCGGCTCGGGCCTGCTGCGCCCGTTCCTGCTG
>NZ_JBHUWH010000353.1:0-8378 GCF_042670125.1 Kitasatospora sp. NPDC057198
GCGCCGATCCCCGGTCACCGTTCACCGTTCACCGGGCGCCGTTCCCCGGACACCTGCCCCCGGAGCGGCGTCGGGTACCCACCCCCGGAGCAGCGTCTACCCGGCAATCGTTCACTGATGCCTCGTCCGCCGCCTGTCCGGTGGGGTTTTCCTCCGCTCGTAGAGCTGGGGTAGCCTCGCTCGGGACCCCCGGCGATCGTGCTCGCACCATTCCTCCGGGGTCCGTGCGCCCGATCGGTTGCTCCGCCGGACGACGGAGCGTGGCTAGGAGGCTGTGCTTTCGATGGCTGGCTCGACGACGTCCCGGCAGGGTCCGGTGGCCGACGGCTCGAAGATCGGCGAGGCAGAACTGCGTTCGTTGCTGGCCGGTCTGACCGCGGTGCGCGACGGCGACTTCGGCACCGAGCTGGCGGAGGACGCGGACGGGCTGCTGGGTGAGATCGCGACCGTGTTCAACGGCATGGTGGACCAGCTGTCGCGGTTCACCTCCGAGGTGACCCGCGTGGCCCGCGAGGTGGGCACCGAGGGGCGGCTGGGCGGCCAGGCGGTCGTTCCGGGGGTCTCCGGCACCTGGGCGGACCTGACCGACTCGGTCAACGCGATGGCGGGCAACCTCACCACCCAGGTGCGCGACATCGCGCAGGTGGCCACCGCCGTCGCCAAGGGCGACCTGTCGCAGAAGATCACGGTGGCGGCGCGCGGCGAGATCCTGGAGCTGAAGGACACCGTCAACACGATGGTGGACCAGCTGAGTTCGTTCGCCGGCGAGGTGACCCGCGTCGCCCGCGAGGTCGGCACCGAGGGCAGCCTCGGCGGGCAGGCCGACGTCCGGGACGTGTCGGGCACCTGGCGCGACCTGACCGAGTCGGTGAACGTGATGGCCGACAACCTGACCGCGCAGGTCCGGGCGATCGCGCAGGTCACCACGGCGGTCGCGAAGGGCGATCTGACGCAGAAGATCCGGGTGGACGCCCGGGGCGAGATCCTGGAGCTGAAGGAGACCATCAACACGATGGTCGACCAGCTCTCGGCGTTCGCCGACGAGGTGACCCGGGTCGCCCGCGAGGTCGGCACGGCGGGCAACCTGGGCGGCCAGGCCACCGTCCGGGGCGTGTCGGGCACCTGGAAGGACCTGACCGACAACGTCAACGTGATGGCGTCCAACCTGACCGGCCAGGTCCGTTCGATCGCCCAGGTGGCGACCGCGGTGGCCCGCGGCGACCTCAGCCAGAAGATCACCGTCGAGGCGGAGGGCGAGGTCGCCGCGCTGGCCGGGGTGATCAACACGATGGTGGACACCCTCTCGGCGTTCGCCGACGAGGTGACCCGCGTGGCCCGCGAGGTCGGCACCGAGGGCATCCTCGGCGGCCAGGCCCGGGTGCCGAACGTCGCGGGCACCTGGAAGGACCTCACCGACAACGTCAACTTCATGGCGCACAACCTGACCTCGCAGGTCCGCAACATCGCGCAGGTCACCACCTCGGTCGCCAACGGCGACCTGACCCGGAAGATCGACGTCGACGCGCGCGGCGAGATCCTGGAGCTCAAGACCACCATCAACACCATGGTGGACCAGCTGAGTTCGTTCGCCGCCGAGGTGACCCGCGTCGCCCGCGAGGTCGGCAGCGAGGGGCGGCTCGGCGGCCAGGCCGAGGTGGAGGGCGTCTCCGGCACCTGGAAGCGGCTCACCGAGAACGTCAACGAGCTGGCCGGGAACCTGACCCGGCAGGTCCGCGCGATCGCCGAGGTGACCAGCGCCGTCGCGGCGGGCGACCTGACCCGCTCGATCACCGTGGACGCCTCCGGCGAGGTCGCCGACCTCAAGGACAACATCAACGCCATGGTCGGCTCGCTGCGCGAGACCACCCGGGCCAACGAGGAGCAGGACTGGCTGAAGACCAACCTGGCCCGCTTCTCCGGCCTGCTGCAGGGCCAGCGCGACCTGGCCGTGGTCGCCGAGGCCGTGATGGACGAGCTCACCCCGCTGGTGGGCGCCCAGGTCGGCGCGTTCTACCTCGCCGAGGAGGGCGAGGGCGGCACGCTGCTGCGGCTGATCGGCTCGTACGCGTACCCGGACGGCGAGCGGCCGTCCAGCTTCCGGCTCGGCGAGTCCTTCGTCGGGCAGGCCGCCCGCGGCCGGCGCACCATCGCCGTCGAGGCGCTGCCGGCCGGCTACCTGGCGGCCTCCTCCGGGCTGGGCCGGACCGAGGAGCTGTCGCTGCTGGTCGTCCCGATCGTGGTCGAGGAGCAGGTGCTCGGCGTGATCGAGCTGGCCTCGGTCCGGCCGTACGCCGCCGTGCACCGGGCGTTCCTGGACCAGCTGATGGAGACCGTCGGCGTCAACCTGAACACGATCGTCGCCAACGTCCGCACCGACGAGCTGCTGGGCGAGTCGCAGCGGTTGACCGCCGAGCTGCAGGTCCGCTCGCAGGAGTTGCAGGCCCGGCAGGAGGAGCTCCAGGCGTCCAACGCCGAGTTGGAGGACAAGGCCGCCCTGCTGGCCGCCCAGAACCGGGACATCGAGACCAAGAACCTGGAGATCGAGCAGGCCCGGCAGGAGCTGGAGGAGCGCGCCCACCAGCTGTCGCTGGCCTCCACCTACAAGTCGGAGTTCCTGGCCAACATGAGCCACGAGCTGCGCACCCCGCTGAACAGCCTGCTGATCCTGGCCCAGCTGCTGGCCCAGAACCCGACCCGGAACCTGACCGCCAAGCAGGTCGAGTACGCGGGCATCATCCACTCGGCCGGCTCCGACCTGCTCCAGCTGATCAACGACATCCTCGACCTGTCGAAGGTCGAGGCGGGCAAGATGGACCTCAACCCGGAGCCGGTGGCGCTGCACAGCCTGCTGGAGTACGCCGAGGCCACCTTCAAGCCGCTGACCGGCCAGAAGGGCCTGACCTTCACCGTCCGCACCGCCGCGGACGTGCCCGAGCAGCTCGTCACCGACGACTACCGGCTGCGCCAGGTGCTGCGGAACCTGCTGTCCAACGCGGTGAAGTTCACCGAGCGGGGCCGGGTCGAGCTGCGGATCGGGCTCGCCCCGGAGGGGCAGGTGCCCGAGGGGGTGCGGCGCGGCGGGCCGGTGCTGGCCTTCCAGGTCTCCGACAGCGGCATCGGCATCGCGCCGCAGCACCTGGAGAGCGTCTTCGGTGCCTTCCAGCAGGCCGACGGCACCACCAGCCGCAAGTACGGCGGCACCGGCCTGGGCCTGTCGATCAGCCGGGAGATCGCCTACCTGCTCGGCGGCGCGATCACCGCCGAGAGCGTGCTGGGCAGCGGCAGCACCTTCACCCTGTTCCTGCCGGTCACCCGTCCGGAGTTCCTGGCGCTGGAGGCCGAGCCGCGGGCCGGGTCGGACGGCGGGCGGGAGGCCGCCGGCGACGCCCCGCGTCCGGGTGCCGAGGAGGGTTCCGCCCCGCTCCAGCCGCGCCGGCTGCTGGTCGTCGAGGACCGGCGGGGCGGCCTGCTGTCCCTGGTCGCCGAGAACGCCACCGCCGAGCCGGCCGGCCTGGCCGGGCCCGAGGAGGGCCGCCGCCGGATCGAGGTGGTCACCGCGGTCGGCGCGGCGGAGGCCGCGGCCCTGCTGGCGGGCGCCCCCTCGCACTGCGTCGTGCTGGACCTCGACCTGCCCGACGGCGCGGCCCCCGCGCTGCTGCGCGACATGGACCGCGACCCGGCCCTCCAGGGCGTGCCGGTGCTGGTGCACAGCAACCGCGGCACCCCCGGCGACGCCGACGCGCTCTCCCGCGCCGGGAGCCGCCCGCTGGAGGTCATCTCCAGCCTGGACGAGCTGCGCGAGCGCATCGCCCTGCACATGAGCGCCGACCACCCCGAGGACGTCCCGCTGGCCCGCGGGATCCCGCAGGACGACCCGTGGGAGGTGGGCAGCTCGGCCCTGAGCGGCCGCCTGGTGCTGGTCGTCGACGACGACGACCGGAACCTGTACGCGATCACGGGCATCCTGGAGTTGCACGGCATGCGGGTGCTGCAGGCCGAGAACGGCCGGGCGGCGCTGGAGACGCTGGCCGCCAACCCGGACGTCGACGTCATCCTGATGGACGTGATGATGCCCGAGATGGACGGCTACACCGCCACCGCGGCGATCCGCGCGATGCCGGAGCACGCGGCGCTGCCGATCATCGCCGTGACCGCCAAGGCGATGGTCGGCGACCGGGAGAAGAGCCTCGCCGCCGGGGCCAGCGACTACGTCACCAAGCCGGTCGACGCGGTCGAGCTGGTCGGCCGGATCGAGGCCCAGCTCACCCGGTAGCCCCGTCCGACCGCCAGCCCGCCAGTCCGCCCGACCGCAGGAGTCCACGCCGTGCACCAGTCCCGGGAGCCGCACCCCGGCCAGGAGTCGCCGATCCCCCCGGCCCTGCCGGTCCCGTCCGGGCGCATCGGTGCCCAACGGCCCGCCCCGGTCGGGCCGGACGGCGCCCCGGCCCCGGCCGACGGCGCGCTGGGGCGGCTGGCCGGTGCGGTGGACCAGCTGCGCCGGCAGCTCGACGAGGCGCAGGCGCACGCCGCGGGCCGCTCGGTGGTGGAGATGGCGGTCGGCATCCTGGTGGAGCGGCTGCGCTGCGGGCCGACCGAGGCCGCCAAGCAGCTGCACCGGCTGGCGGAGCAGGCCGGCTCCACGCCCCTGGAGCTCGCCGCCGGGCTGGTCAACCAGGCCGCCGCGGACAAGATCTCCGAGGCCGCCCAGGACTTCGTGGCGCGGGCCGCCGACCCGGCGGACCCGGGCGTGGGCGTCCGGCTGCGCAACACCGAGGCGGACGCGCTGAGCGGCAGCGACGCGGCGGCGGCGGCGCGGGCGATGCTGGAGCACGCGCTGCGCCCGCTGGGCGCCGTCGCGGTGGCGATCTGGGCGGCCCGCCCGGACCTCTCGCTGGCGCTGGCGGGCAGCGCGGGCTTCACCGACGCGGAGGCCCGGCGCTGGCGCCACGTGCCGCCCGGGGTGGCCACGGCGGCCCGCCGGGCGCTGGACGAGCGCGCGACGGTGGCGTACCGCACGCTGGCCGACGCGGCCGTCCCGTCGATCGGCCAGCACGAGACCGGCGGCGGGCGGATCGCCGTCCCGGCCGGGGTCGGCGGTCGGCTGATCGGCGTCCTGGAGGTGTGCTGGGGCGGGGAGCTGCCGGAGCGCTCGCAGTCGCTGCAGCGGCAGTTCGAGGCGCTGGCCGGGCTGTGCGCCGCCACCCTGGAGACCTGGGGGGAGGACGCCCCGGACGGGACCCCGGCGACCGGGCGGCTGGACGAGCTGGCCCGGCTGGTCGACGGGCTGCTGGACCCGTGCATGGTGCTGGAGCCGGACGGCGACGCCTTCCCGCCCCGCTTCGTGATCCGGCACGCCAATCCGGCGTTCGTGGACTTCGCGGGCCGCCCGACCGCCGCCCTGGTCGGCTCGCCGCTGCTGGAGGCGTACCCGCTGGCCGCGCGGGAGGGCGGCCTGCTGGGCGCGGTGGAGGACGTGCACGCCACCGGGGCGCCGTTCCGGGACCCGCGGATGCCGCTGGCCGCCCTGGTGGACGGGGTGCTGCTGAGCGCGGACGCGTACGTGTCGGTCAGCCGGCACGGCAGCTTCGTGACCGTGCTGTGGCGGCTGGCCGACAACACGCCGAAGATCGCCCGACTGCTGCACCACGCGCAGCGGCTGGGCCGGATCGGCGGCTTCGAGGAGGACCTGGACTCCCGCCAGGTGGTCTGGAACGACACCCTGTTCGAGCTGTACGGCCTGCCCGCGACCGCGCGGCCGATCGCGCTGGACGAGCTGGCCGAGCACGCCCACCCGGACGACCGGCACGCCGTCGACCGGTTCCTGCGCACCCTGCTGCACCACCGGCGTCCGGCGTCCACGGCCTTCCGCCTGCAGCGCACGGACGGCGTGACCCGGCACGTGCGGGTGGTGGCCGAGCCGGTCCACGACCACGCGGAGCGGCTCAGCGCGGTCCGCGGCGCCTACCAGGACATCTCCGCGCAGCACTGGACGGAGGTCGCGCTGGCCGCGACCCGGGACCAGCTGGCGCAGACCGAGCAGCAGGCCGCCGAGCGGCACCGGCTGGTGCGGCAGCTGCAGCACGCGATCATGCCGCCGAGCGCCGGGCCGCGGACGCTGAACAACCTGGACGTCGCGGTGCGCTACCGACCCGCCGAGAAGGACCACCTGGTCGGCGGGGACTGGTACGACGCGCTGCCGCTGCCCTCGGGGCAGGTGCTGGTGTGCGTCGGCGACGTCGCCGGGCACGGCATCGAGGCCGCCACCGGAATGGTCGCGCTGCGCAACGCGCTGCGCGGCCTGGCCGCCACCGGGGCCGGCCCGGCCCAGCTGCTGGCCTGGCTGAACAGCGTGACGCACCACCTGACCGACAACGTCACCGCGACCGCGGTCTGCGGCCTGTACGACCCGGAGCGCCGCCGGCTGCGCTGGGCGCGGGCCGGCCACCTCCCGCCGGTGCTGCTGCGCAACGGGAACGCGGAGTGCCTGCCGCAGGTGGACGGCATCCTGCTGGGCGTGATCGGCCGGGCCGACTACCAGGAGAGCGAGGTCGAGCTGCGGCCGGGCGACCGGATCGTGATGTACACCGACGGCCTGATCGAGCGCCGCGACCAGGGTCTGCACACCTCGCTGGCCAACCTGGTGGCGCTCTCCGAGGCCGCCCCGCGCGCCGGGGCCACCGCGCTCGACGCCCACCTGGACCACCTGCTGCGCTTCAGCGGCGCCGACACCGACGACGACACCTGCCTGGTCGGTTTCGAGGTGCGGTAGCCGCGGCGCGTTTCCCGGCCGGACGTGTGCGTTCCGGCCGGCCGGGCAGGCGCGGGGCCGTCGAGGCTCCGAGGAGGCCCGCATGGCTGACGCGATCGTGATCGGATCCGGCCCGAACGGGCTGGTCGCGGCCAACCTGCTCGCGGACGCGGGCTGGCAGGTGCTGGTGCTGGAGGCGCAGGACGCCCCGGGCGGGGCGGTGCGCAGCGACCGGGGGGTGGATCCGCGTTTCGTCTCCGACCTGTTCAGCTCCTTCCACCCGCTGGCCGCCGCCTCCCCGGTGATCCGGGGGCTGGGGCTGGGCGAGTTCGGGCTGCGCTGGGGCCGCGCCCCGCTGGTGCTGGCCCATCCGCTGCCGGACGGCCGCTGCGCCGCCCTGTACCGGGACGGTGACGGGACGGACGGGGCGGACGGGGAGCGGCTGGAGCGGATGTTCGGCGGGCCCGACGCCCGGGCCTGGCAGCGGCTGGCCGAGCGCTGGGACGAGCTGGAGCCGCACCTGGTGAACGGCCTGCTGGCGCCGTTCCCGCCGGTGCGGGCGGGCGCGGCGATCGCGGCCCGGCTGCGCGTGGCCGGCCTGCTCGACCTGGCGCGCTTCCTGGCGCTGCCGGTGCGGCGCCTGGCGGAGGAGGAGTTCGCGGGCGACGCGCCGGGGCTGCTGCTGGCGGGCTGCGCGCTGCACGCGGACCTGCTGCCGGAGGCGGCGGGCAGTGCGGCGTTCGGCTGGCTGATGGCGATGCTGGGGCGGCGGCACGGCTGGCCGGTGCCGGTCGGCGGGGCGTCCGAGCTGACGGCGGCGCTGGTGCGCCGGCTGGAGTCCCTGGGCGGGGAGGTGCACTGCGGGCAGCCGGTGCGGGAGGTGGTGGTGCGGGACGGGACGGCGCTGGGCGTGCGCACCGCGGACGGCGGCCGGCACCGGGCGGTGCGGGCCGTCCTGGCGGACACCTCGGCGACCGCCCTGTACGGCGGCCTGGTCGGCTGGGAGCACCTGCCCGGGGCGCTGCGCCGGGACATGGGCCGCTTCCAGTGGGACTTCGGCACCGTCAAGGTGGACTGGGCGCTGCGCGGGCCCGTCCCGTGGAGCGCGCCGCTCGCGGGCCGGGCCGGGACGGTGCACCTGGGCGCCGACCTGGACGAGCTCGGCGACTACGCGCACCAGGTGCTCACCGGGCGGCTGCCGGAGCGCCCGTTCGCGCTGTTCGGGCAGATGACGGTGGCCGACCCGTCCCGTTCGCCGCGCGGCACCGAGTCGGCCTGGGCCTACACGCACGTGCCGCAGCGGATCGCCGCGGACCTCGGGCCGGACGGCATCTCCGGCCGGTGGGACGAGCGCGAGGCCGAGGCGATGGCGGACCGGATCGAGCGGCAGGTGGAGCGGTTCGCGCCCGGTTTCCGCGGGCTGGTGGCCGCCCGCCGGGTGCTCACCCCGCCGGTGCTGCGCGCGCTGGACGACAACCTGGTCGGCGGCGCCCTCAACGGCGGCACCGCGGCCCCGCACCACCAGCTGTGCCTGCGCCCCACCCCGGGCACGGCCGGGGCGCGCACCCCGGTCGCCCGGCTCTACCAGGCCTCCGCCGCCGCCCACCCGGGCGGCGGCGTGCACGGGGCC
>NZ_JBHUWH010000354.1:0-8363 GCF_042670125.1 Kitasatospora sp. NPDC057198
GCTGCCCACCGTGCGCCGCGTCCTCGCCAAAGCGAAGAAGTCCCACCGCTGGGAGGTCCGCGGTCTGGACGAGGCGCTGAGGGCGGCCCGGAGCTGGGGTCCGGCCGCCGCCCCCCTGGCCCCGGAGCTGACCGCGCTGCTGGCCGCGCCCTCGATCACCGCCCGAGCGGCCGCCGAGGCGCTGGGCGAGATCGGCCCGCAAGCCGCCTGGGCCGCAGGGGAGTTGGCTCGGCTCGCGACCGGCCGCCACTGGCACGGGGCCCAGGCCGCCGCCCGGGCACACTGGCGGATCACCGGCGACCCGGACCTCGCGCTGCGCACCGTCGGCGCGGCCGTCCGGGCCGGTCTGGGCCGCCCGGTGCACCGCTACCTCGCCGAACTCGGGCCGCTGGCAATCGACTTCGCCGATCCGGTCCGGGAACTCCTGGACGCCCCGGGCGAGTTCAACCGGATCGGCGCGGCCGAAGCCTGGTGGCGGATCACCGGCGAGCCGGCCCCCGTCCTGCCCGTCCTGCGGCGCCTGATCACCGGCCCGGCCCACGGCGAGGCGGACGAGCCGACCCTGCGGGCGGTCCGGCTGCTGGGCGCGATCGGCACCCCCGCCGCAGAGTCCGCACCGCTCCTGCGCGCCCTGCTGGCCTCCGAACGCCGCCACGGCGCGACCGTCGCCCTGGACGAGGAACTGTGCGCGGCGGCCCGGACGGCGCTGGAACGGCTGGGCTGAGGCGGGTCGAACGCCACCGCACCGCCGCCGACCGCATCCTGCGTCTCCTCCGCCCGACACCGGGGACCGCACCGCGCGGCCACGACGCCCGCGACGCCGCACCGGCCCGCCGCCGGGGGAGGCGGCGCTGACCCGACCGCCGCAGCCCCGGAACCGACGAGCGCCCCAAGGCCCTGCCCTGCCCCACCCCGGAGGCAGGGCGGGGCCTTTCTCTCGTTCCGCCCTCGTCGCTCTCCGCTCCGCCGGCCCTGGACCCTCCGTGATCCTGACGTCCCGTCGGATCGCTGGCGCCACTGACTGACAGTTCATCAGAATGCGATACGCCTGACAGGTGCACTCTCCGGTCGCATCCTTGGAACCACGTTGAACCTGAGCGACGTTGGAGGACGAGATGGCCCTAAAGTTCCTTGGCATCTACCCGAACACGCCGGATGACGGCTCTCCGACCATCTGGCTGGACGACGTGACCGGAGATCTGGTCATCCAGTCGTACAAGGCCGACGAGGCCACCGTTCGGGAGGCGCAGGAGGTGGGCTCGGTCCCTGGCCACTCCACCGACGTGCCGGACCACGAGACCGTGATCCGGCTCCCTGCGAACATGCTCCAGTTCATCCCCCGACCGGAGGACAACACCCGTGGCAACAGCGGTTCGTGAACAACTCGCCAAGGCGCAGCGCTCTGCGGTGCACCTTGAAATGCGGGACGGCTACATGCTGGACGACCCGGAGTTCATCGCTTGGCAGAACGGCAAGCGGCTGGACTCGGCCGACCGGGAGTCGTGGTGGCGGTCGTGGCTGGACGTGGTGGCCGAGACGACTTCCCGGGGCGTCGTCATGCGTCGCCTGCGGGTCGTCTCGGAGCCGGTGACCGACTACATCAAGTACGAGTACGACGTGACGTTCCCGAACGTCGCGGCGGGTGAAGAGGTCAGGTGGCTGCCGCGTTCGCGGACGGGTGACCTGCTGCTGCCCGGCCTGGACGGGTGGGTCATGGACGAGCGGGTGGTGATCCTGCACCACTTCACCGGCGACGGCCAGTGGGCCGAGGCCGGGATGGAGGTCCGGGAGGATGCCGACCTGGCGTCCCGCTACCTCGCGGCCTACGAGGCTGCTTGGCAACGAGCCGTCCCGCACGCGGAGTACCGCCCCGTCTGATCGGCAACCGAGCACATGGCCGATTCGGCATCTTCGAGTGTCCAGCGCGCCCGGCAGAGCCTCGCGGACCAACTCCGGGAGATACTGCGGGACTCCGGACTCAAGGGGCGGGACCTGGCCGTCGCCTGTGGCTGGTACCCGTCCAAGGTCAGCCGCCTGCTGAATGCCCACACCCCGCCGTCCGAGGACGATATCCGGGCCTGGTGTCGGGCCTGCGGGGTGCCCGAGCGGGCGGCTGACCTGATCGCCACGCTCCGTGCCGTGACGGGCATGTTCGTGGAGTGGCGGCGGATGGAGCGGGCCGGGCTGAAGCAGGCACAGGAGGCCCGACGCCCGCTGTACGAGCGCACGCACCGGTTCCGGTCGTACTCGTCGTGGCTGATTCCCGGGCTGATCCAGACCCCGGGATACACCACGGCGGCGTTGCAGGCGATCCAGCAGCGCCGGGGCCTGGTGGACGACGTGTCCGCCGCCGTCGCGGCCCGGATGGAGCGCCGACGGGTGATGTACGAGGGGGACCGCCGGTTCGCGTTCCTGGTGGAGGAGTCGGTGCTGCGCTCGGGCATCGGCGGTGCCGCCGTGATGCGGGACCAGCTCCACCACCTGGCCACGGTGGGCTCCCTTCCCAACGTCAGCTTGGGCGTGCTTCCGATGCGGCCGGACCGGTTGCGTTGGCCCGCAGAAGGGTTCTGGATCTTCGACGCCGCACAGGTGAACGTCGAACTGATCTCGGGATACCTGACGATCACCCAGCCGAGCGAGGTGGCGATGTACGCCGAGACCTTCGCCGAACTGGCCGAACTGGCGGTGTACGGGACCGCCGCACGGACGCTGATCGCGTCAGCCGCCGAGCTGTTGGGGTGAGGCGTTCCAACCGGCGTGGAATCTCGTAGAACTTCGTAGCCGCCTGTTCCGGTCTCTTCGTACCTTCCTGCTGACGGGATTTCACGTGGAACTGCACGGGAGGAACGGGCATGAGCGTGGATGCGAAGCAAGCAGGTAGGCGGGCTGCCCTGTCGCAGACCGCGTGCCCCTCGTGCGAGTACTTCAACGACGTTGCTGCCGCGTACCCGGTCGAGACGCACCCCACGATCGCCCGAAAGATCGCGGGATGGCGTGCCCGACACGCCCGCGAGGACGGGTGTCCGCAGGTGCCCGGCGCGGGCAGCCGCGCCGCGTGACGTCAGGAGGAATCCCGGACCGCGAGACCCCACGCCGGCCGGCCGCAGCAAGGGCCTCGGCCGGAGCGGGCCAGCACCACCCGGCGGGCGTATCCGCCCATCGGGACGCTGAGCAACTCCACACGGAGGTAAGCACCATGAGCGTGAACGGCACCGTGGACCTCGCCGCCACGGACCCGCGCGACCTGATCGGCCCGGAGGTTCGGGAGCTGATCCTCACCACCTACCGGGCCAACCACCCGGACGTGCCCGAGATCCGGACCGAACTGGGGGTCGGCCAGCTGGCCGCCTTCCTGACGGCGTGCGCGACCAGTGACCGGCCGCTGAGCCCGTCGCCGGAGGTGGACGACTACTGGCACGCCTTCGTGCTCAACACCGAGGCGTACATGGGTTGGTGCACGGCCAGCTTCGGCAGGATGGTGCACCACAAGCCGGGATACCTGGACCCGGAGCAGCACGGTGGAGGCAAGGTGCTGCGGGACCGTGCCATCGACGCCATCGCCGCACTGGGCTTCCTGCTGGAACCCGACTTCTGGCCGGAGATCGAGCTGGCGGACTGCTCGCAGTGCCACGCCAACTGCCACGACAGCCCGTTCGCGGGCAAGTAGGTCGGCCCTCCGGCCGGGGCTTCCGCCGTGGGACCCCGGCCATCCCGCTCACGAACGGAACTCAGCAGTGACGCGCACCGCATGGGATCAACTCCCCGCCGAAGCACGGCAAGCCGTAGAGACCCTGACGGGCCCCGTCGTCAAGGCGCAGAGCGCGGGCAACGGGGTCAACTCCGCGTTCGCCAGCCTCTTGGAGACGGACGGCGGCCGGGTGTTCGTCAAGGGTGTGCCGACGGACGCCCCGGGGGCGTGGGTGTACGGGCACGAGGCCGACGTGTCCGCCGTGGCCCCGCTGACCGCCTTCCCCAAGTGGCGTGCGGAGGGCGGCGGGTGGAGCTTCTACGGGTACGAGTTCTGGCCCGGCCGCCACCCCGACTTCTCGCCGGGTTCCCCGGACCTGCCGTTCGTGGCCGCCTCGCTGGCCGTGGTGTCGTCCTGTCCGTGGCCCGCCACCATCCGCAAGAAGCCCCTGAGCGACCGCCTGGCCCGGTTCGTCCCGCCGGGCGGCGCGGGGGCGCTGGACGGCTACTCGCTGGCGCACACGGACATGGGCGAGTTCAACCTGATCGTGTCCGGTGCCCGGGTCCGGGTGATCGACTGGGCGCTGTCCTGCCCCGGCCCGGAGTGGACGGACGCCGCGCTGTGGGTGCCCCGGCTCATCGCCGCCGGGCATACGGTGGAGGCGGCCGACCGGGTCGCGCGGGGCGTCACCGCGTACCGGGAGGCGGAACCGGACCGGCTGTCCGTGTTCGCCCGGACCGTCCGGGCCGCGTGGTCGGCGCGGACGGCCGAGGACCCCCTGCCGCAGCGCATGCGGCTCGCCGCGGCGGCCGAGGCGTGGGCGGCGGCGTACGAGTGAGCACGGCCCCGAGCGGGTGGTCTCCCCGTTCGCGGCTTCTCCCGCTGACGCCGTGGACGGCCAACGCGGAGGACTTGGACGGGGGAGCCCCCGGAGGGCGTGAGGGGCCGGGAGCGGGCCGTCTCGCTGCTGTACGGGGCGACGCCGGCCGGGTCGGCGGAGGACGGCTGGGCTGCGTCGTACCTGGGCCGCGAGGCCGTTCAGACCGCGGCGGGCTGCGCCGGTGCCGGCGCCCCCAGCAGGCGGACCACCTCGTTGACGGCCGCCCGGCCCGCGCGGTTGGCGCCCACGGTGGAGGCGGACGGCCCGTAGCCGAGCAGGTGGACGCGCGGGTCGTCGGCGACCCGGGTGCCGTCCATCCGGATGCCGCCGCCCGCGGTGCGCAGGCCGAGCGGGGCGAGGTGGGTGAGTTCGGCCCGGAAGCCGGTGGCCCAGATGATCGCGTCGACGGCCAACTCCTGGTCGCCCCAGGCAATTCCGTGCTCGGTGAGCCGGTCGAACATCGGGCGGCGGTGCAGCACGCCCAGCTCCTCGGCCCGGCGGTGGGCCACGCTCGGGCCCAGGCCCGTCACCGACACCACGCTGCGCACCGGCAGCCCGGCCCGCACCCGCTCGTCCACCCTGGCGACCACCTCGCGGCCGAACTCCTCGGTGAACGGTCCCTGGTGGAACACCGGCGGGGTGCGCGTCACCCAGACCGTCCCGGCGACCGCGCCGACCTCGGAGAGCACCTGGACGGCCGAGGCGCCGCCGCCGACCACGACGACGCGCTGACCGGCGAACTCCGCCGGGCCGCGGTAGTCGGCGTAGTGCAGCTGCCGCCCGGCGAACCGGCCCGGGTACCGGGGGAGGAAGGGGCGCGTCCAGGTGCCGGTGGCGTTCAGCAGGGCGCGGGTGGCCCAGCGGCCGGCGTCGGTCTCCACCAGCAGCCGCCCGTCCGGCCCGCCGTCGGCCCGCCCGTCCGGCCGCTCGCGCACCGCGAGCACCTTCACCGGGCGCAGCACCGGCAGCGCGTGCCTGGCCTCGTACGCGGCGAAGTAGCCGGGGACGGCGACGCGGGCCTCGGTGGCCGGGTCGGTGGCGGGGAGCTCGAAGTCCGGCAGGTCGTGGAAGCCGTGCACGGTCGCCATGGTGAGCGAGGGGGAGCGGTGCGCCCAGGCGCCGCCGGGGGCGTCGTCCGCGTCGAGCACCACGAAGCCGGTGTGCGGGGCGAAGCCGCGGCGGCGCAGGTGGTAGGCGGCGGACAGGCCGGCCTGGCCCGCGCCGATCACCAGCGCGTCCACCTCGCGGACGGCGCCCGCCCCGGTGGTTGCGGTCCCGGTACTTGCACGTTCAACGGTCACACCGGTGAAACACCGGGGCGCGGCCGGCTGTTCCCCGGCAGCAGCGCGCGGGCGGCCGCGGCCAGCCGCTCCGGGCCGCCCGGACAGAGGTCGAGGAACAGCCGGGGCTCGGTCAGCTCCAGCTCGATCAGCGCGGGCCCGCCGTCCGGCAGCCGGACCAGGTCGACCCGGGCGTACAGCAGCTCGCCCGGCTCCGCCGACGCCGCCAGCACCCGCTGTGCGAGCGCCAGTTGGTCGGCGTCCGGCTCGCGGGCCGCGTCCGCGAAGCCGCCGCCCAGCATCGGTCCGCGGCGCACCGCGTGGCTGAACTCCCCGCCCAGGTACAGCAGCGAGGTCTCGCCCTCGTCCTCCACCATCGCCAGGTACGGCTGCACCATCGCCGTCCGCCCGGCCGCCGTCAGCGCGGCGACCTGCGCCAGCGCCGCGGCCCGGTCGGTGGTGCGGACGGTGTCCCGCGCGCCGGAGGAGACGGTCGGCTTGACCACCAGCTCCGGCCAGTCGGCCGCCGCGACCGCGTCCGCCGGATCGCCCGGGGCCACCCAGAGCGTCGGCACCACAGGCAGCCCGGCGGCGGCCAGGTCGCGCAGGTAGGTCTTGTCGGTGTTGCGCTCCAGCACCCGCGCCGGGTTGGCCAGCCGGGTCAGCGCGGAGACCCGGCGCGTCCAGGCCAGGAACTCCTCGCGGTACAGGATGTAGTCCCACACGCTGCGCACCAGGACGAGGTCGTACCCCGCCCAGTCCACCGCCGGGTCGTTCCAGTGCACCGCCTCCGCCTCCACCCCGAGCCGGGCGAAGGCCGCCAGCACCGGCAGCCGCTCCACGTCCTCGACCCCGCGGCAGGTGGCGTACGCGACCTTGGCGGGGCGGCGGGCGGGCTGGTGCGCGGCGGTGCTCACGGGAGGCTCCTGGGGTCGGGGCGAAGCGGTGCGGAGCGAGCGTCCACCGGCCCGCTGAGCAGTGTCAATCGGTATTTCGTACCGTCATTCGACGGTTTCGGGCGGCATGTCCGCCGGGTGTCCGGACGGATGCGGAGCGTGATCGTCCGGGAGCGGTCGCGGGGGCGCCCCGGCAGGTGGTTAGGGTACGTGGGACCCCGGACCGTCCTGCCCCCGGAGAACCGCACCCCCATGCCACCGCTCCCGCCCCCGGCGGTCCGACGCCACCGCCGGGCCCTGCAACTGTGCTTCGCGATCCCCGGCCTCTCGCTCGCCAGCTGGGTCACCCGCACCCCCGAGGTCCGGGACCGGCTCGACGCCTCCACCGCCGAGATGGGCCTGGTGCTCTCCGGCATGGCCGTCGGCTCGATGCTCGGCATCCTGGTGGCCGGCGCGCTGGTCGCCCGGTTCGCCACCCGCCCCGTCGTCGTCACCGGCATGGTCCTGGTACTGGCCAGCACCGCCGTGACCGCGCTGGGCGCGGCCGTCGCCTCCGCGCCGCTGGTCACCCTCGGCCTGTTCCTGATCGGCTCCGGCATGGGCCTCTCGGAAGTCGCCAGCAACGTCGACGGCTCCCTGGTGGAGCGCGAGTACGGCCGCCCCGTGCTGCCCGCCCTGCACGGCTGCTACAGCCTCGGCACCGTCGTCGGCGCCCTCCTCGGCGTCGCCGGGGCCGCCGCGGGCCTCCCGGTGCCCTGGCACCTGGCCGCGGTGCTGCTCCTGGTCACCGTGCTGTTCGCGCTGGCCCTGCCCGGCCTGCGCCCCGGCCTGGGACGCGCGCTGCCCCGGCAGGAGGAGGGCGGCGCCCGCGAACGGCGGCTGTACCTCGACCCGAAACTGCTGATGATCGGCGGCGTGGTGTTCGCCATGACGCTCGCCGAGGGCGCCGCCACCGACTGGCTGCCGCTGCTGATGGCCGACGGCCACGACATGCCCGCGGGCCCGAGTTCCGCCGTCTACGCGGGCTTCGCCGCCACCATGGCGGTCGGCCGGTTCGCCGGCGGCCCCGTGGTCGCCCGGCTCGGCCGCCCCGCCGTGCTCGGCGGCGGCGCCCTGCTCGCCGCCGCCGGCATCGCCCTGGTCGCCTTCTCCGACGCCCCCGCCGCCGCGGGCTGTGCCGTCCTGCTCTGGGGCCTGGGCACCGCCCTCGGCTTCCCGCTGGCGCTCTCCGCGGCCGGCGAGTCCGGCCCCGACACCACCGGCCGGATCGCGCTGACCTCCCGGATCGGCTACGTCGCCCTGCTCGCCGGACCGCCGGTGCTGGGCCTGCTCGGCGAACACCTCGGCCTGCGCGCCGCGATGGTCCCCGTCCTGCTGCTCGCCCTCACTGCCGCCGCCCTCTCCCCGGCCGCGGGCCCCCGCCGGGGTGACGGTTCGCCGAACGGGGGGCGGCCGTCCGGTGACACCCGCCCGCAGGCCCCCGCCACCCGCTAGGTTCGCGGACGACCGGCCACGACGACCGGTCACGACGACCGGTCACGACGACCGGTCACGACGACCGGTCACGACGACCGGTCACGACGACCGGTCACGACGACCGGTCACGACGACCGGTCACG
>NZ_JBHUWH010000355.1:0-8356 GCF_042670125.1 Kitasatospora sp. NPDC057198
GGCCGCCGGCGTGGTCCCGCACGGGGGGCCCCCGGGGGGGCCGCCCTTCTCGTCACTCCGTCACTCCGTCACCAGGGGCCGTACGGGCCCTGGTTGCCGCGCCCGCCGCGGCCGCGGCCGTCGGTGAGCAGCTTGATCGCGGGGCGGACGTCCACCATGTAGACGATCGAGGCGACCAGGCCGACCAGCGTCATCAGGCCGGTGATCGGGTTGGCCCCGAAGAGCAGGTCCCAGCCCAGGGAGAGGCTCAGGATGATCACCCAGAAGCCCTTGGTCTTCTTGTCCGCCGCCCGGTACGCGTCGTCCCGGCGGAACACGGCGTCGCCGAGCGCGAACACCTTGAAGCAGATGATCGCGGCGGCGATCCACCAGAAGGGGTTCAGGAGGTTGACGTACAGGATCACCTTCGGCTCCTCACTCTTTCCTCCATCCTGGCACGGCGGTCACCCCAGTCAACGGCCCGCGTCGGCGCGGCGTTCCGGCCACTGCTACACCGTCGCCGCTCCGTCTCACTCCGCCTCACTCCGCCGCGGAGGCGCTGCCCTTGCGGGCCCGGGGGGCCTTCTTGGCGGCCGGCTTCGGCGCGGCGGGCTCCTCGTCCACCACGACCTCGGCGATCACGACCTCCTCGACCGGCACCTCCGCCTCGGCCTCGGCAGCGGGCCCGGCGGCCGGCTCGGCGGCCTCGGGGGCGGCACCGGCGGCGTCGACCACGGTGCGGCCGCGGACGGCCAGTTCGTCGTAGACCTCCTTGGCCTTCACCGCGAACTCCAGCGCCCGGCCGACCTGCTGCATCGCGAACTCCTGCGCCTTGGCCTGGAGTTCCTTCACGTCGGTGGGCAGCGCGGCGACCGCCTCGGTGACCTTGGCCTGCGCCCCGGCCAGCGCGGCGCCCGCGTCCTGCAGGGCGGCGGCGGCCTTCTCCTGGGTGCCCTTGCGGTCGGCGGCGAGCGCCTCGAGCTGGGCGGGCACCTCGCGGAGCTTCTCGTACGCGAGGTCGCCGGCGCCGGCCAGGGCGTACAGCGGGGTCGGGTCGGTGAGGGTCTTCTTGAACTCGTCGCTGATCGGCATGTCGGGTCCTCCCGGTCGGGGCCGCCGCGCGGTCGGGTCGCGCGGGGCTCGGTCACGCAGGTCCGGTCGTCCGGGCCTGCTCGTTCTGCTCGTCCTTCGGCCTACTCGTCCTTCGGCCCGGCCGGCTCCGCCGGGCGGGCGGCCTGGTTCTCCTTCAGGAACGCCTCGTACACCGAGAGCAGGGCCTGCTTCTGCCGCTCGTTGATCAGCGGATCGGCCAGGATCGCGGCCCGCAGGCCCGGCCCCTCGCCGTCCCGCTCCTCCAGGATCCCGGCCTGCACGTAGAGCGTCTCCGCCGAGATCCGCAGCGCCTTGGCGATCTGCTGGAGGATCTCCGCGCTGGGCTTGCGCAGCCCGCGCTCGATCTGGCTCAGGTACGGGTTGGACACCCCGGCGACCTCGGCCAGCTGCCGCAGCGAGTACTGCGCGCTCCGCCGCTGCTCCCGGATGTACTCGCCGAGCGAGCCCACGTTCAGTGACGCCATACGGGCAGTCTGCCCCGGACCGCTTGCAATTGCAAGCAGGCTGCTAGCACCTGCGAACGCGTCGCTCAGCGGGGAGCGGGCGCACCGGCGGCGCTCAGGTGCGGGCCGAAGACGAGGCGGTCGGGGGCGGGCTCGGGGAGGCCGGTGTGCCGGAAGGCGTCCAGGGTGAAGGCGAACGCGACCGAGTGCTCGAAGCCCCGGGAGCGCAGGACCCAGGGGGCGTCCGGGTCACCGGCGGGGGGCTGGGCGAAGATGAGGTGGACGTGGGCCGGACGGCTGTACTCGCCCGGGGCGGAGGGCGGCCGATACAGGACGAGGGCCAGCCGGGAGGGGAGGGCCCGGACGGTGGGACGGGCCGGGGGGCCGACCGGGCGGAGCTCCTGCGGGACGGTGACATAGCCGGTGACGGCCTCGGCGAAGTCCGGCCCGCCGCGCCGGAACCAGTCGGTGACCAGCGCCTCGAAGGCGGCGTTCCGGTCGGCGCGGCGGCGGACCGCCCCCGCCGCCAGGATCCGCGGGCCCGCCCCGGCCAGGGCGGTGGTGACGGCGCGCAGCGGGGCGTCGGCGGCCGCTCCGGTGTGCCGGACCCGCCGGGCCGCGACCATGGCGGCCCGGAGCACCCACCCCGCGTCGGCGGGCCCGCCGACGGAGCGGAACACCGGCAGGGCCCACTGCCGGACGTGGTGGCGTTCGCGCCGCTCCGGGTGTGCGGCGGCGAACCGGCGGCCGGTCGGCGAGCCCTCCCAGCCGTCGTCGTCCAGGTTCAGCCGGACGGAGCGGCAGCGCAGCACCCCGGCCGCGCCCAGCCGGAGCACCACCCCGTCGGGGCCCGGGTGCAGGGACAGGCCGGTGGCGTCCGGGCCGCTGTCGAAGCGCAGGTCCTCCGGGTCCTCGAAGTGGACGGTGAGCCGGGCGGCGCGCGGACCGCCGCCGGCGTACCGGCACGGCAGTTCGAACTCGCACCAGCCGTCCACCCGGTCGGTGCCGCGCCGCTCGACCGTCAGCCCCCGGAACGCGGCGGCCGGCAGGTCGTACTCGGCGGCCAGTCCGGCCGGCAACTCACTTTCCGTGCCGTCCAGTTCGGCGACCACGCAGCCGCGGTAGACCCGGCTCCACCGGCCGGGGCCGGTGGCGGGCTCGGGCGCGGGCCGGCGCAGGGAGCGCTCGATCGGGACGCCCGCGGCGGCGGTCTGCTCGATCATCCAGGCCCGCCGGCCGGGGCCGAAGTCGGCCATCCAGCGCAGCGCCCAGCGGGCGCGGAGCGCGCGGGCCCAGCGGAAGCGGGCGGCGGCCGCGGCGAAGAGGGCCGCGGTGTTGTTGTCCCACACGTCGGTGAGCCGGTAGATCTCCGCACGGTCGAACTCCCGCGCGTCGGCCGAGACTTCGGCGATCCGCTCGACCGAGCGGTCGAGCAGCGCGGCGTAGGCGAGCAGGGTGCGCGGCTGCCGGGAGCGGAAGGGCATGGAGGTGATTGTGCCCGGCGGCGCGGGTGGTCGCCGTACGGAGAATTAGGCTGGGCGCGACGAAGTGCCTTCAGCGGCAAGGGAATCGACCGGCAGAAGCGGTCATAGCGGGTGGGAACGGGAGGGTCGGGCGGGATGGCGGCGGAACGGCGGGTGGGCGCGGTGCTGTGCGACCTGGACGGGGTGCTGCGGATCTGGGGGGACCTCGCGGACGTCGACCGGGAGCGCGGGCTGCCGCCGGGGACGATCGGCGGGGCGGCGTTCCGGGCGGAGCGGCTGCTGCCCGCGGTGACCGGGGCGGTCAGTGACGAGGAGTGGCGGGCGGGCGTGGCGGCGGACCTGGTGCCGGTGTGCGGGTCGGCGGCCGCGGCACGGGAGGCGGTGGCCGCCTGGGGACGGCAGCCGTGCCGGGTGGACGCGGCCGTGCTGGCGCTGGTCGCCGAGGTGCGGCGGCGCGGCACACCCGTGGTGCTGGTGACCAACGCGACGACCCGGCTGGAGGCCGACCTCGCCGCGCAGCAGCTGGACGGCGCCGTGGACGCCGTCCTCAACACCGCCCGGTTCGGGCACGCCAAGCCCGACCCCCGGGTGTACCGCGCGGCCGCCGAGCTGGCCGGCACCCCGGTGGAGCGCTGCCTGTTCGTCGACGACTCGGCCGGGAACGTCGCCGCCGCGGCGGCGCTCGGCATGCGCGTCCACCACCACGGCGGGGCGGACGGGCTGCGGACGGCGCTCGACGGGCACGGGCTGCTCTGACCGTCCGGTGGAATTGCCTGCCGCACCCGGTCGGGGCGTGCCACCATCCGGGCCATGACGATCTTCCACGGGTACGACGGGACGGCCCTGCACTACGAGCAACTCGGCGATGGCGCGCCGCTGGTGGCGGTCCCCGGTGGCCCCGGCATGGACGCCCGCTACCTCGGCACTCTCGGCAGCCTGGACGCCCACCGGCGGCTGATCCGGTTCGACCCCCGCGGCTGCGGCCGCTCGGCGGCCCCCGCCGACCGGGCGAGCTGCGCGTTCGGTGCGCAGGTCGCCGACCTGGAGGCCCTCCGGGAGCACCTCGGCCTGGAACGCCTCGACCTGCTCGCCCACTCGGCGGGCAGCCTCACCGCCCAGCGCTACGCCGCCGAATTCCCGCACCGCGTCCGCTCGTTGACGCTGGTCACCCCGGCCGGCCGGGCGGCCCGGGAGCCGGACGCGGCGGAGCTCGCCGCGATCAGGGCCGCCCGCGCGGCGGAGCCCTGGTACCCGGACGCCGCCGAGGCGGACGCCCTGCTGGCCGACGGTGCGGCCCCCACGGCGGAACTGCTCCGGCGGATCACCCCGTTCTTCTGGGGCAGTTGGAACGAGCGGGCCCGCGCGGAGGCGTTCGACCCGGAACTGGTGCCGGCCGCGCCCTGGATGCGGGAGGCGTTCTACGCCGGCGCGGGCGAGGGCCGGCCGGTGCCGGCGTCGGTGCCGGTGCTGGTGGTCGCCGGTGAGCTGGACGGGGTGGTCGGCACCGCCCCCGCGAAGCTGGCCGCCGCCCTCCACCCGGGCGCCCGCCTCACCGTCCTGCCCGGCGCGGGCCACCGTCCGTGGGTGGACGCTCCGGACGAATTCGCTTCGCTGGTACGGGACTTCCTCGACGCCGCTTGAGCCCTGACAGCAGTTCGGGAAGAACGGCGGGATGCACCATCAGGGGCTCGGGGAACGGCGAGTCCGTGCTGCTGACGGCCGGAGCCCATCGGAGGTCGGGGCTGCTGCGTGCCTTGAACAGAACCGGAAGCAGATGCACGCAACGGCAGTGAACCTCTCGCAGCCAGGGCCTCGCCGTTCCCCGAGCCCCTGGCGGGGGCTCTCGCCGTTCCCCGAGCCCCTGATGGTGCATCCCGCCGTTCTTCTCCTATTCGGCGGTCAGGTGCCGGTAGAGCGGGGCGAGGAGTTCCGAGAGGTCCGGGGGGAGGTCGGGCGGGGCGGGGGGTTCGGGCGGGGTGTCCCGGAGGGTGAAATCGCCCTGCCAGAAGGTGTCGAGGCACTGGTCGATCGGCTGGTCCACGGCGGTCAGGCTCCGGTCGGGTCGGCGGAGAGGGCGAGCAGTTCGCGGAGCTGCCCGGTGGGGAGGTCGGTCAGCCAGTTCTCTCCGGCGCCGATCACCGTTCCGGCCAACTCGCGTTTGCTGTCGATGAGTTCGGCGATCCTCTCCTCGATGGTGCCGGTGCACACCAGCGTGCGGACCTGGACCTCGCGCCGCTGGCCGATCCGGTGGGCGCGGTCGGTGGCCTGGTCCTCGGTGGCGGGGTTCCACCAGCGGTCGAGGTGGATCACCTGGTTGGCGGCGGTGAGGTTGAGCCCGGTGCCGCCGGCCTTCAGGGAGAGCAGGAACACCCTTGGCCCGTCCGGGGATTGGAAGCGGTCGACGAGTTCCTGCCGGCGCGGGGCGGTGAGGCCGCCGTGCAGGTAGAGGACGGGTTCGCCGAGGCGGCGGCGCAGGTGGGGCTGGAGCAGGGCGCCGAACTCGGCGTACTGGGTGAAGACGAGCACCCGGTCGCCTTCGGCCAGGGCCTCCTGGAGCAGGGCGACGAGTCGTTCGACCTTGCCGGAGCGGCCGCCCAACGGGCTGCGGTCGTGCAGGAGTTGGGCGGGGTGGTTGCAGACCTGCTTGAGCCGGCCGAGGGCGGCGAGCACCGCGCCCTTGCGTTCGACGCCGCGGATGCCGCCGAGGCGGTCGAGCAGGTCGGCGACGACGGCCTGGTAGAGGCCGGCCTGTTCGGGGGTGAGGTCGCAGCGGACGGTGAACTGCTGCTTGGCGGGGAGCTGTCGGCCGATCTCCGGGTCGCTCTTGAGGCGGCGCAGCAGGAAGGGGGCGGTGAGCCGCTGGAGCCGGGCGGCGGTCTCCCGGTTGCCGGACTGCTCGATGGGGACGGCGTACTGCTCGCGGAACGCCTCGGGGGTGCCGAACAGGCCGGGGTTGGCGAAGTCGAGGACGGTGTGGAGTTCGGCGAGGCGGTTCTCGACGGGGGTGCCGGTAAGGGCGATCCGGGGGCCGGAGCGCAGCGAGCGCAGGGCGCGGGACTGGCGGGCGGCGCGGTTCTTGGCGTGCTGGGCCTCGTCGGCGACGACCCGCCGCCAGTGGACGGCGCGCAGCGCGGCGGCGTCCCGCTGGAGGACGCCGTAGCTGGTGATGACCAGGTCGGCGGCGGGGTCGGGGGCGGTGCGGTCGGGGCCGTGGTGGAGCTGGACGCGCAGCCGGGGGGTGAAGCGGGCGGCTTCGCGCCGCCAGTTGCCGACCAGCGAGGTGGGGCAGACCAGCAGGACGGGGCCGCGGGCGCCGCGGGCGTGTTCGAGGGCGAGCAGGGCGAGGGTCTGGACGGTCTTGCCGAGGCCCATGTCGTCGGCGAGGACGGCGCCGAGGCCGAGCCGTCCGAGGGCGTCCAGCCAGGCCAGGCCGCGTTCCTGGTAGGGGCGGAGGGTGCCGGTGAAGCCGGGCGGGGGCGGGGTGCGGTGGGCACCGGGGAGGCGGCCGAGGCGGCCGGCCAGCAGGTCGCCGAGCGGGCCTTCGGCGTGCACGGCGGTGACCGGGAGGCCGTCGACGACGGCGCCGTCGGTGGCGGCGAGCCGGAGCAGGGTGGCGGCGTCGAGCCGGGGGTCGTCGCGGCGGTCGGCGAGGAAGCGCAGGGCGGCGGCGAGTTGGCCGGCGTCCGCCTCGATCCACCGGCCGCGGAACCGGACCAGGCCCGCCTGGGCGGCCGCGAGTTCCTCCAACTCCTGCTGGGTGAGCGGCTGTTCGCCGACGGCGAGCTGCCAGCGGAAGTCCAGGACGGCGTCCCGGTCGGCCTGGGCGGCGCGCCGGACGGAGCCGGGGGCGGGGGCGGTGTGCGCGGTGGCGGCGAGGCCGAGCCGGGGGCGGCGCTGCCACCAGGCGGGCAGCAGCACGCCGTGCCCGGCGGCGGCGAGCGCGGGGGCGCTGTCGCGCAGGAAGGCGAGCGCGCCGGCCCGGTCGAGGTCGAGGCCGGTGGGGCGGGTGCGGTGCAGGGCGGCCCGCAGGTCGGGCAGCAGGCGGGCGGCGCGGTCGAGTTCGGCGAGGTAGGCCGCGGCCGGGTCGTCGACCGTCCGGGCCAGGGCGGCGGCCCCGGGACCGCCGGACCAGAGTTCGGCGGCGGGCAGCAGCAGCGAGGGCCGGTCGAGGGGGCCGAGCAGCACGTCCAGCCGCCAGTTCTCGTCCACGACGGTGGCGTCCGGGTCGTCGGCGGCGGTGCCGAGCGGTTCGGCGAGGCGGAAGGCGAGCCGGACCGGGCCGAGCGGGGCGGTGCCGGCCGCGGCGGCGGCGAGGCGGGCGGTCTCGGCGGGGTCGGGCGGGGCGGGCAGCCGGGCGTCGGGGCCGCGCAGGGCGGCCAGCCAGGCCGGGGCGCCGGGGGGCGGCGGGGCGGCCCCGCCCAGCGCGACGCGGGTCTCGTGGTCGGTGAGCGCGTTCAGCACGGTGTCGAGCAGGGCACCGCCGGTGGGTTCGCGGCCGTCCTCGGCGCGGGCGACGGGCGGGCAGCCGGCTGCCAGCGCGAGGGCCTCCCGGCGGGTGTCCGGCTGGTGCGCGGGCCGCCAGCGGGCCGCCCAGCCGCCGTCCTCGGCGACCAGTTCGGGCAGCACCCGGCCGCGCCCGGCCAGCCGCCACGCCAGGTCGTGCACGCCCGTCAGCCAGCGCAGCGACGCCCCGTACGCGAGTTCCGCCGTCCGGCCGCCGGGCAGCTCGACGGTGCTGCCGGGCCAGTACGGGTCGAACAGTTCGCCGAGCAGCTGCGCGGCCCCCGCCAGGTCGAACAGCAGCGCCGGGACGCGCCAGGGCCGCAGCTCCGGCCCCCGGGCGGTGGAGCCGACGGGCAGGTCGGGCGAGGGGGTCGGCCGCGAGCCGAGCGTGGGCAGCCGCAGCGTCAGCCACCGCTCGTCCCCGCGCTCCGCCAGCCAGGCCGGGCCGGGCCCGATCGCCCGCAGCAGCCCCGCGACCCCGTCCGCCGGACAGGCGTACGGATGCCGCGCCCCCTCCACCCGCCGCCCGGCGAACGCCCCGGCGTCCTCCGCCCACACCCCGAGCCGCGCATCGGCCCGCCAGTGGGCGTGCAGGACGTACATCGGACCTCCGGTGGGCGGACGGCAGGGACCTTCCAGCGTAGATCGGGCCGCGGACAGATCCGCGGGACGCGCGTTCAGGGGCCCGGGGAACGGCGAGCCCGGGTCCGCGGGAGGTTCACTGCCGCCCGGCGCATCTGCTTCCGGTTCTGCTACTGCGACGCAGCGGCACGGACACGTCGATGGGCTCCGGCCGTCAGCAGCACGGACCCGCCGTTCCCCGGGCCCCCGGTG
>NZ_JBHUWH010000356.1:0-8340 GCF_042670125.1 Kitasatospora sp. NPDC057198
GAGCCGTTCCGGGCGGTTTCGCGGTGCCCTGCTGCGCGGTGCTGTGCCGTGCCGTGCCCTGCTGCGCGGTGCCGTACGGGACTACCCGGCGGCCCGGTTCGCGGTCCTGTCCAGCGAGGCCAGGTACTGGTTGTACGCCTCCAGCTCGGCGTCGCCGTCGCGGTCGGCGGCCCGGTCGCGGCGGCGGGCCTGCCGCTCCTCGGACTTGGCCCACTGCAGGGTGAGCGCGATCAGCACGATCGCGGTGGGGATCTCGCCGAACGCCCAGGTGATGCCGCCGGCCAGCTGCTGGTCCTCGTGCAGGTTCGTGCCCAGCGGCGCCATCCCGGGGGTGAAGGTGGACACCAGCTGCCCGGAGGCCATCATCACCGCGACGCCGAAGAAGGCGTGGAACGGCATGCCCATGAACAGCTCGATGATCCGCATCACGAAGCCGGGGCGGTGCGGGCCCGGGTCGACGCCCATGATCGGCCAGAAGAACAGCATGCCGACGGCGAGGAAGTGCAGCATCATCGCCAGGTGCCCGAGCCGGTACTGCATCAGGAAGTCGAACAGCGGCGTGAAGTACAGCACGTACAGGCTGGCGATGAACGCCGGGATGGTGAACGCCGGGTGCGAGACCACCCGCACGTACGTGGAGTGCAGCAGGGCGACCAGCAGTTCGCGCGGACCCTTGCCGCTGCCCTTGCGGGCCGGGCGCAGGGCGCGCAGCGCGAGGGTGATCGGGGCGCCCAGCAGCAGCAGGATCGGGGAGAGCATGGAGAGCACCATGTGCTGCATCATGTGCGCGCTGAACAGCACCATGCCGTAGTCGTTCAGGCCGGTGTTGGTGACCAGCAGCACGGTGCCGACGCCGGCCGTCCAGGCGATCACCCGGCCGACCGGCCACTTGTCGCCGCGCCGCCACAGCCGGACGGCGCCCGCCAGGTACAGGCCGAGGGCGAGCGCGCAGAACACCAGGTAGGGCCAGTCCGGCGACCACTCCAGGGCGCGGGAGAGGGAGAAGGGCGGGAGCGGCCCGCCTCCGTGGTGGTGCATCCCCGTCATGCCGTCGCCCATCGGGCGGCCCCGCTTTCGTCCATGCCGACCGGCGCCGCCCGAGCGGCGGTCCGGTCGGCCCGGTGTGGCCCGGTCCGGTTTGGTCCGGTTTCGTTCGGGCCCCAGCCTAAGCGGCGCTTACCGCGGCCCGGCGCGCACCCCTGCTTCCCCCGCCCCCGTCGTCCGGCGGGTCAGGCCGCGGCGGGTGCCTCCGCTCCCGTCGTCCGGCGCTCGGAGCGGGCGACCAGCAGCCAGGCGAACGCGGAGCCGAGCAGGTACACCGCGCCGATCAGCAGGAAGCCGGCGCCCACCCCGGTGCCCCAGTCGGAGGTGGCCTGCAGCACCGCCCCGACGGCGGCGATGCCGACCAGCGAGCCGATCTGCCGGTTGGCGTTGAGCACGGAGCCCGCGGTGTTGGCGTGCGCCGGGCCCGCGGCGTCCACCAGGGCGGCGGTCATGCCGGGCGAGACGATCCCGGAGCCGAGGTTGGCCAGGCCGATGCCGACGGCGATCAGCCAGTAGGGCGTCGAGGGCGAGATCGCGGTCATGGCCAGCGAGGCGACGCCGGCGAGCAGCAGGAACACGGTCAGCAGCGGACCGTTGGCGAACCGGCCGGAGATCCGGGCGTACGCCACGTTCGCCAGCGGCGACAGGACGGTGATCGGGACGAGTTCCAGGCCCGCGACGAACGGGTCGGCGCCCTGGGCGTGCTGGAAGAACAGCCCCAGCATGAAGATGCTGCCGAACAGCGAGAAGTTGAAGCAGAAGCCCACCAGGTTGGCGCCGGAGAAGCCGCGGGAGGCGAACAGGCCCCACGGCATCACCGGGTTGCCGCCGCGCCGCTCCCGCACGACCAGCGCGGTGCCGGCGGCCGCGGCGACGGCGTAGGCGGCGGTGACCGGGCCCGCCGTCCAGCCGAGGTGCGGGCCCTCGATCAGCGCGAAGCTCAGCGCGGCCAGGCCGGCGATCCAGAGCAGGTGGCCGGGCACGGTCACCTTCACCGGCCGGGGCGCGGTCGCCGTGATGAACCGGCGGGTCATCAGCATGCCCAGTACGCCGATCGGCAGGTTCAGCAGGAAGACGCTCTGCCAGCCCAGCGTGCTCACCATCAGGCCGCCGAGGGTCGGGCCGATGCCGGAGGAGGTGGCCACGACGGCCGACCAGAGGCCGAGCGTCCGGGTGCGCTGCCGCTTCTCCGGGAAGGCCGCCACCAGCAGGGACAGCGAGCTGGGCATGAAGAGCGCCGCGCCCGCGCCCTGGAGCACCCGGGCCGCGATCAGGAACCCCGCCGAGGGGGACAGCGCGCAGGCCAGCGAGGCGAGGACGAACAGGCCCATGCCCCACGTGTAGACGGTCTTGGCGCCCCGGCGGTCGGCCAGGCTGCCGGCCAGCATCAGCAGCGAGGCGAAGGACAGGATGTAGCCGTCCACGATCCAGGTCAGCTGGGTGAGGCCGGCGTGCAGCCGCTCCTGCAGCGTCGCCCCCGCGACGTTGACGATCGTGACGTCCAGGGTGGCCATCACGAAACCGGTGGCCAGCGCGGCGATCTTCAGGCCGCTGGACGCGTTCGGCGGGCCCGCCGCGGCGCCGACCGGTGCCGTGCTGGTCTCGGCTGTTGTCATCGCTGATCGATCCCCTCGTGGCGGCCCCGGACGGGCGGGTCGGTACGGGGACCGGCCGCGGGCGCACGGAGATGACGGTGCGTCACCCCGCTGCGGAGAAGGCGAGTTGGCTGTTCCCCCGTCCCCACTGAAGCCCATATGACGATGACTGTCAAACGTTGATGGTCATCGTCATAAAGGGCGGCCGGAGGGGCGCCGTACGATGGACCGAGTCGACCAGGGAGGCACGAAGTGACCGCGCGGACCACCGGGGAACGCATCACCGACCACCCCGAGGCGCAGGACATCACCCTGCAGGGCGTCCTGGAGGCCCTGGCCGACCCGGTGCGGCGCAGCATCGTCCGCCAGATCGCGGGCGCCCGCGGCGACAAGGCGTGCGGCACCTTCGACATCGCGGTGACCCGCACCACCGGTACGCACCACTTCCGGGTGCTGCGGCAGTCCGGCGTCATCCGCCAGTACTACGCGGGCACCTCGAAGATGAACACCCTGCGCCGGGACGAACTCGACCTGGCCTTCCCGGGCCTGCTGGACGCCATCGTGCTGGCCGCCGACCGCGAGGCCGCACGGGCCGCCGCCCCGCACTGAGCCGCCCCGCACTGAGCTGCCCCGCGGCCGCCCCGTGCCCGGCCCGCGGCCGGTCCGCGGCCGGTCCGCGGTCAGTCCGCGGTCAGTCCGTCGGGACGAGGGTGTTCTCGTTGGTGCGGCCGAGGGCGAAGTCGTCGACGTTGCGGGCGGTGGCGTCGATGATCTGGCCCACCGCGGTGCGGGTGAAGTACGCCTGGTGGGAGGTGACCAGGACCTGGGGGAAGCTGATCAGGCGGGCCAGGGTGTCGTCGGTGATGCCCTGGACGGAGCGGTCGGTGAAGAAGACGTCCGCCTCCTCCTCGTAGACGTCCAGGCCGACGCCGGCCAGCCGCCCGGCGCGCAGGGTCTCGACCAGGGCGGTGGCGTCGACCAGGCCGCCGCGGGAGGAGTTGACCAGGATCGCGTCGTCCTTCATCAGGGCGAGCGCGGCGCGGTCGATGACGTGGTGGGTGGAGTCCAGCAGGGGGACGTGCAGCGAGATCAGGTCGCTGTCGGCGAGCAGCTCGTCCTTGCCGACGTAGCGCATGCCGAGCGCCTCGCACTGGGGATTGGGGGCGACGTCCCAGCCGAGCAGGCTGGTGCCGAAGCCGGCGGCGATCCGGGCGAAGCACTCACCGATCTTGCCGGTGCCCAGCACGCCGACGGTCAGGCCGTGGATGTCGCGGCCCATCAGGCCGTCGAGGCGGAAGTCGAACTCGCGGGAGCGGTTGACCGACCGGATCAGCCGGCGGTTGACGGCGAGGGCCAGCGTCCAGGCGTGCTCGGCGACGGAGTAGGGGGAGTAGTAGGAGACCCGGGCCACGGTCAGGCCGAGCTTCGCGGCGGCGTTCAGGTCGATGTTGTTGAAGCCGGTGGAGCGCTGGGCGATCATCCGGGTGCCGCCGGCGGCGAGCAGGGAGAGGACTTCCGCGTCCAGGGCGTCGTTGACGCTGCTGGAGACGACCGGGAAGCCGGCGGCGAGCGGGGCGGTGTCGGCGGTGAGGAAGACGTCCAGCATGCGCAGCTGGTGCCGCTCCATGGCGGCGTCGAGCAGCGGGCGCTCGTCGGACTGGACGCCGTAGGCGAGGATCTCCATGCGGTGAGGCTAGCGCCGGGGGCGGGCGGCGGGGGGCGTGACGCGCCCCCCGGGCGGGATCCGGCCGTCACGGGGCGACGGGCGGACGGTCCGCGCCTCGGGGGGCGTGGGCGTGGGCGGGGCGGACGGCCGTCAGATGACGGTCTCGGCCTCCTTGTAGCGCTCCGCCGGAACGGTCTTCAGCTCGGCCACGGCCTCGCCCAGCGGCACCAGCTTGATCTCGGTGCCCTGCAGCGCCGTGATGTGGCCGAACGCGCCCTTGTGGGCGGCCTCCACCGCGTGCCAGCCGAAGCGGGTGGCCAGGACGCGGTCGTACGCGGTCGGGGTGCCGCCGCGCTGGGTGTGGCCGAGGATGACCGGGCGGGCCTCCTTGCCGAGGCGGTGCTCCAGCTCGCGGGAGAGCTGGGTGGCGATGCCGGTGAACCGCTCGTGGCCGTACATGTCCTTGGTGCCCTCCTCCCACGGCATGGTGCCGGGCTCGGGCTTCGCGCCCTCGGCGCAGACCACGATCGCGAACTTCTTCTGCCGGTCGAAGCGCTCGCGCACGACCTCGGTCAGCTTGTCGATGTGGAACGGGCGCTCCGGCACGACGATGGCGTGCGCACCGGCCGCCATGCCCGCGTTCAGCGCGATCCAGCCGGTGTGCCGGCCCATCACCTCGACGACCATGACCCGCTGGTGCGACTCGGCGGTGGTCTTCAGCCGGTCCAGCGCCTCGGTGGCCACCGAGACGGCGGTGTCGAAGCCGAAGGTGACGTCGGTGCAGGCGATGTCGTTGTCGATGGTCTTCGGCACGCCGACCACCGGCAGGCCCGCGTCGCTCATCAGCTTCGCGGCCTTCAGGGTGCCCTCGCCGCCGATCGGGATCACCGCGTCGATGCCCAGGTCCGCACAGTGCCGCTTGGCGCGCTCCACGCCGTCCCGCAGGTGGCTGGGCTGCACCCGGGAGGAGCCCAGGATCGTGCCGCCCTGGGCGAGGATGCCGCCCACCGAGTCGAGCGTCAGCGGACGGTGCACGCCCTCCAGAAGACCGCGCCAGCCGTCCTCGAAGCCGATGATCTCGTCGCCGTGGTCGACCACCCCCCGGTGGACCACGGAACGGATGACGGCGTTCAGGCCGGGGCAGTCACCGCCGCTGGTCAGGACACCAATACGCATTGCTTTGCCAACTCCCGAGCAGGATCGGACGGCCGGACTGGTGGGTGGGAATCGGACAAGTCGCCCGAAACTGACCTGCTGCACAGCATACGGTTCCTGCGTCCGGCCGAGCCGAAACCGACGCGGGGGCGGCTTCCTCGACGCACCACACGTAACTGCGACCCGACCGCCGAGGAGGGTGTTGCGCCCGGGCTCTCCTATTCTCCTATGAAGTTGTCCCGCGGTGGGACGGCTGACCACATGGCGGTCAGCCGTCCACCACCGTGACCTCGGCTTACGCGCGGGTGAACGCGCGCGGGCCGGGCCGGCCCGGCGGGGCCGCTACGCGGGGCGGGCCGCGGCGATCCGCTCGGCGCGCAGCGCGTCGTACCAGGTGGTGTCGGCCGGCGGCAGCGCGTTCACGTCCAGTGCCAGCTTGATCAGCATGTCGGCGACGGCGGGGTTGCGGGCCATCACCGGGCCGTGCAGGTAGGTGCCGAACACGGTGTCGCGCCAGGCGCCCTCGGTGCCGTCGCCGGTGCCGTTGCCCCGGCCGACCTGCACGGTGGCGAACGGGCTGACGCCCTCGCCGAGGTGGGTCACGCCCTGGTGGTTCTCGAAGCCGGTCAGCTGCGGCAGGCTCAGCTGCGGGTTCACGTCCGCCAGCACGTCGCCGACGCAGCGCGCGCCCTCGCCGCGGACGGTCCACACGTCCAGCAGGCCCAGGCCCGGCTCGCGCTCGCCCAGGTCGTTGACGAACTCGTGGCCGAGGATCTGGAAGCCCGCGCAGACCGAGAAGATGATCGCACCGTTCTCGGCCGCCCGGACCAGCCCGCCGTCGTTGCGCAGCCGCTCCGCCGCCAGCCGCTGCGGACGGTCCTCGCCGCCGCCGATCAGGTAGATGTCGCCGCTGGTCGGCACCGACTGGTCCGAGCGCACGTCGATCCGCTGCACCCCGAGGCCGCGCTGGCGCGCCCGCCGCTCCACCACCAGCGCGTTGCCGCGGTCGCCGTACGTCGACAGCAGGTCCGGGTACACCCAGACCACCCGCAGGCTGCTCTCGCTCATCCTCGAAGACCTCCCGAACTGCTGCTGGGGCGCGGGCTGCTGCGGAGCGTCCCCGCCGTACTGCTGCTGCTGGTGCTGCGGGCCGCCGTACGCCTGCTGCTGCGGCTGCTGCGGCTGCGGCTGCTGCTCGTACTGGCCGTACTGCTGCTGGTGCTGCTGCGGGCCGCCGTACTGCTGCTGGTCGTACTGCTGGCCGGGGTAGGGCTGCTGCTGCCCGTAGCCGCCCTGGTCGCCGAACTGCGGCTGCTGGCCGTAGTACTGGTCGCTCATCAGGCCACCACGGCCTTGCGCAGCTGCTGGAAGGCGGTGTAGTTGGCGATGGCCTCGATCCGGCCCGCGGGGGCGGCGTCCACCGCCTGGGCGAGCGAGTCGACCACCTGGAACTGCAGGTTGGCGACCTCCAGGCGGACGGCGAGGTCGAGCTTGCGCTGGCCCATCACGAAGATCGGGTGCCCGGCCAGGCGCTCGTAGTCGACGTCCCACAGCCAGGAGGTGTCGGTGCCGTCGGCGTCCATCGCGTTCACCGACAGGACCACCGGCGCGGGCGGGCCGTCGATCAGCGAGAAGGTCTCCAGCCAGCCGGCCGGGTTCTTCGCCAGCAGCAGCCGGATGTCCCGGCCCCGGTACTGCACCACGTCGTAGCGGCCCGCCACCGCGGCCACCGACTGCATCCGCTGCAGCGCGACCTGCGGGGCCACCCCGAAGACCGCCGCGACGGCGGCCGAGCTGGTGGCGTTCGCCAGGTTGGCGCGGCCCGGCAGCTGCAGCTGGATCGGCCAGGCACCGCGGTGCGGGTCGATCACGTGCGTGCCCTGGAGCGCCCAGTGCGGGTTCGGGCGGCGGAAACCGCAGTCGCCGCAGAACCAGTCGTCGCCCGGACGCTGCATCACGCCGCCGCAGGACGGGCACGACCAGGCGTCCTCCTTCCACGCCTGCCCGGCGGCCACCCAGACCACCTTCTTGCAGGACGAGGCGGCCCAGGTCACCAGCGGGTCGTCCGCGTTGGCGATGATCACCGCGTCGGTGTCCTTGAGGCCCTCGCGCCACTTCTCGGCCATCATCCGGGTCTCCGCCGCGCGGTCGAGCTGGTCGCGGGAGAGGTTCAGCAGCGCTATGGCCTTCGGCCGGGTGTCCCGGGCGACCATCGGCAGGTACTTCTCGTCCACCTCGATCACGCCGAAGCGGGCGCTGGTGCTGTTGGCCAGCGCACCCGTGATGCCGGCCGGCATGTTCGCGCCCAGCGCGTTGGAGACCACCGGGCCCGCCGCCCGCAGCGCCTCGGCGATCAGCCGGGTGGTGGTGGTCTTGCCGTTGGTGGCGCTGACCAGGACCACGTCCAGGTGCTCGGTGAGGGTCGCCAGCAGGTCCGGGTCGAGCTTGAGCGCGACCTTGCCGCCGATCACCGAGCCGCTGCCTCGACCCGCCTTCTGGGACAGCGCGGCGGCCATCTTGCCCGCCGTCACGGCGATCTTCGCGCGGGCGGGCAGCGAGGCGTCGCGCGGGGCTTCCGAATCGGTGCCTGGCATGCTCAGGGGTTCCTCCTTGCTGCGGCACCGCCCGGGCCGTTCGACGACCCACGGGCGGCGGGGACGGGGCCAGCCTACCGACTCCCGCCCGCACACTTGAGCAGGGGCGACAACCTGCTGCGCGAGCTCAGCCCTTCGGCAGAGGAGGGTAAGAACGGCGGGGAGCGAAACCAGGGGCTCGGGGAACGGCGAGCCCGGGTCTGCTGACGGTTCACTGCCGGAGCGCGCATCGGCTTCCGGTTCCGTTTACTACACGCAGCAGCACGGACCTCCGATGGGCTCCGGC
>NZ_JBHUWH010000357.1:0-8322 GCF_042670125.1 Kitasatospora sp. NPDC057198
GCCCCGGACCGCAGGGGTCCGGGGCCGTCCGCCGCTCAGCGCCTCAGCGCCTCAGCGCCTCGTCAGGTGATGTCGTCGTCGATCTGGTCGCGGCGCGCGGCCGGGACCGGCGCGGACGCCTCCACCGACTCGACCCCGCCGACCGACTCGGCACCCGCCACCGACTCGACCGACAGGTCGACCGCGGATGCCTCCTCGTCGCCGAGCCCGGCGTCGGGATTGCGGGCGGCCTTGCGCTTGTCGTTCAGCAGCGCGATGCCCACCGCCAGGAAGTACAGCGCCCAGATCGGCGCGGCCAGCGCCAGCATCGACACCGGGTCGGTGGACGGGGTGGCGAAGGCCGCGAACACCGTGATGCCCATGACCATCGCGCGCCACCAGCTGAGCATCCGCCTGCCGGTGAGCACCCCGATCAGGTTGAGCATCACCAGGAACAGCGGCAGCTCGAAGCCCGCGCCGAACACCAGCACCATGCGGGTGATCAGGTCGAGGTAGGTCTCCACCGGCACGATCGACTTGACGCCGTCCGCGACGAAGCCGATCAGCATCTCCGCGGTCAGCGGCATGATCACGTACGCGAGCACCGCACCGGCCAGGAACAGCGGGGTGCCGACCGCGAGGAACGCCACCGAGTAGCGCTTCTCGTGCTGGTGCAGGCCCGGCGAGACGAACTTCCACAGCTGGTACAGCCAGACCGGGGTCGCGGCCACCGCGCCGGCCGTGAGGCTGACCTTCAACATGACCGTGAACGGCGTGGTCAGGCCGATGTTGGAGACCTCGGCGCAGTGCTTCAGCCCTTCCGGCAGCGAGCCGTCCGGGTTGCACGCGGGCAGCGGTCTGATCAGGAAGTCCAGCAGCGCCTTGTGGTAGAAGAGCGCGACGATCGTGAAGACGATGATCGCCAGCAGCGACTTGACCAACCGGTTGCGCAGTTCGCGGAGATGGTCGGCGAGCGCCATCCGCCCCTCAGGGTCCTTGGCCGCTTTGGTCGTCTTGCTCAACCCGGTCCTCGAATCGTGCGCTCGTCGTAGTCGGAGTGGTGCGGGAGCCCGACCTGGGTGTTCAGGTGCCGGGGGTTCGGCCGGCCCGGTCGGTGCGGGAGGCTCCGGGGGCGGCCTTGACCACCCGGTCCGGTTCGGCGGCGGGCCGCGCGGGCGGTGCCGCGGGCGCGGCGCCCTCGCGGCCGGAGTCGAACTCCTGGCGCAGCGCCCTGCCCTCGCTCTTGAGGATCCGCAGGGAGCGTCCGAGCGCCCGTGCCGCGTCCGGCAGCCGCTTGCCGCCGAACAGCAGCACCGCGAACGCCGTGACCAGCAGCAGCGAGCCGGGCGACAGCAGTCTCATCTCCGGGCACCGCCTTCCTCGTCCGGGAGGCAGGGCTCCCCCTCTGCGGGCGATGGTAGCCGCTCGGGGTGTCGCGGCGGGAACCCGGTACCCAACGATCGGGTACCGGTCGGCGCGGCCGCAGCAGGTCAGTTGGCGCCGCTCGCCCGCCGCAGCGCGCTGACCGCGCCGTCCACCTCGCGGGCCAGCGCCCGGGCGTCCAGCCACAGCCGCAGCGCGAGCCCGCCGAGCACCAGCAGGCCCGCGGTGGACAGCAGGACGGCCCCGACCAGGGTCCAGTTCACGTGCGGGCCCTCCCCGGTCCGTCCACCGGCAGCAGCCGCATGGTGTGCACGCCGGCCTCGGTGAGCGCGGCGACGATCTTCTCCCCGGCGATCTTGCGGACGACCGCTCCGCAGGCCGGGCAGGTGAAGCTGTAGAAGGTGCGCTCCCGGCTGGCGCCGAGGGCCAGCCGGAACCCGTCGGCCGGCAGCTCGACCTTCTCCCGGCACTGCGAGCAGTACACCTTGAATCTGGTGCCTTCGGTCACGTGGTTCAGACCTGTCCGTCCCGGTAGTGCTCCAGCGCGGCCAGCGCGGCGGTGCGGGCCTGTTCGGCGAGCTTGGCGGGGGCGGTGATCCGGCCGTCCCGGCCCAGGCGCAGCGCGAGGGTGCGCAGCCCGGCCGGCTCGGCGGAGCGCAGGGTGATCCGCAGGCCGCCGTCGGGGAGTTCCTCGGCGCTGTCGTGGGTGTAGTACTCGGCGACCCAGCGGCCGCCGGGGCCGACCTCGACCACCACCTGCGGGTCGTCGGCGGTGGGGGCGACCAGCCCGGCGGACAGGTCGCGGGGCTGGAGCCGGGGCGGGTTGGCGGGTTCGTCCAGCACCTTGATCTCGGCGATCCGGTCGAGCCGGAAGGTGCGCCGGTCCTCGGAGGTGCGGCACCAGCCCTCGAGGTAGGTGTGGCCCTCGGTGACCAGCCGGATCGGGTCGACCTCGCGCTCGGTCAGCTCGCCGCGGCCGTGCGACCAGTAGCGCAGCCAGATCAGCCGGCCCTCGCTGAGCGCGCGGTCGATGTCGGCGAAGACGGTGCCCTCGGCCTCGAAGGTGACGCCGATCCGGGCGGCGGACTCGGCGTTCTCGCCCGCCGCGTCCTCGATCTTGGAGACCGCCCGGGTGAGCGCCTGCCGGTCGCGCTCGCGCAGCCCGGGGAGCCCGGCGACGGCGCGGGCGGCGACCAGCAGCGCGGTGGCCTCGTCGGCGGCCAGCCGCAGCGGCTGGGCGACGTCGTCCACGTTGTGCCACCAGATCCGCTCGCCGTCGGTGTCGATGTCGAGCAGGTCGCCGCCGCGGAAGGACGTCCCGCACATCGGCAGCACGTTGAGGTCGCCGATCAGCTCCCGCTCGGTGATCCCGAACGCCCGCGCCACCTCGGCCACCTCGGCCCCGGGCCGCTCGCGCAGGTAGGTGACCAGCGACAGCATCCGCCGCGTCTGGTCGATAGCGTTGCTCATGCCTGAACCTCCGCGGGACCGGCGACGGCGCGCAGCCGGTCGATGACGTCGGCCCGCAGGTCCTCGGGGCCGATCACGATGACGTCGGGGCCGTACTCGGCCAGGTCGGCGCCCAGGCCGTTGCCGTGCGGGATGTCCAGCTCGTCCCACTCGGCGTCCACCGGACGGGTCTCCAGCGCGCGCTGGCGCAGCGGGTAGGCGGCGCCGGAGCGGATCCGCACGGTGGCCGCGGAGGTCGCGCCCTCGCCGGCGAACCGGGCCACCACGGCCCGGACGTCCACGTGCTCGGGCACCTCGCCGGTGAACGCGCCCGCCCGGGAGCGGACCTTGCCGGTGATCCGGGAGAGCCGGAAGACCCGGGCCGAGCCGCGGTCGCGGTCGTAGCCGGCCAGGTACCAGTGGCCGCGCCAGCACTCCAGCGCCCAGGGTTCGACCGAGCGCGGTTCGGCGCTGGCGGCGCCGGCCTTGCGGTAGTCGAAGGTGACCGGGCGCCGGTCGCGGGCGGCGGTGAGCAGCGGCTCGAACGCGGCCTCCCGGCCGGGGATCCGCGGCTCCAGCGCGCCGTGCTCGCGGTCCTCGGCGAACGGGACGCCCGCGGCGCGCAGCTTCTGCAGCGCCCCGCTGGCGGCCCCGGACATCTTGGCCTGTTGCCAGACCCGGGCGGCCAGCGCCAGCGCGGCGGCCTCCTCGGCGTCCAGGGCGATCTCCGGGAGGCGGTTGCGGTCGCGGCGGGCGAGGTAGCCGATCTCGCCGTCGAGCGCGTTCTCGTCCACGTCGATGACCAGTCCGAGTTCCCTCAGGTCGTCCTTGTCGCGCTCGAACATCCGGTTGAAGGCGTCCTCGGAGCCCTGTTGCCAGGCCTCCCGGTACGCCTCGACGGACTCGCGCAGCTCTTTCTTGGAGAGCGGACGCCGGGTGTTCATCAGGCACAGGGCGAGGTTCATCAGCCGCTCTGCCTTGGCGATCGCCATCGCTGACCCTTCCTCCGATCGGGGGTGACCCGCCTGACCGTACCGGTACGGACGCGTCCAGAGAAAGCCGAACCCCCGGCTCCTGGTGGAACCGGGGGTTTCGGTGGTACGCCCGGGGTCGGACGCCCGTGCGTCCGAGGTCAGACGCCCAGCAGGTCCACCACGAAGATCAGGGTGGAGCCGGCCGGGATGAGCGGGCTCGGCGACTGGTTGCCGTAGGCCAGGTGCGGCGGGATGACCAGCTCGCGGCGGCCGCCGACGCGCATGCCCTCGACACCCTGGTCCCAGCCCTTGATGACCCGGCCCCCGCCCAGCGGGAACCTGAAGGTCTGGCCGCGGTTCCAGGAGGCGTCGAACTCCTCGCCGGAGGCGAAGGTGACACCCACGTAGTGGACCTCGACGACCGCGCCGGCCTTGGCCTCGGCGCCGTCGCCGACCACGATGTCGCGGATCTGGAGCTCGCTCGGGGCGTCGCCGCCCGGGAAGTCGATCTCCGGCTTGGTCAGGCTCACGTTTGCTCTTCTCGTTCGGTTGCGTGAACGGGACTCATCCTAGGCGCACCGCGGTGCGCCCACCGTCAGCCGCCGGCGCCCGCGTCCAGGATGTCCACCACGAACACCAGGGTGGAGTTGGCCGGGATGCTGCCGCTGGCCTGGTCCTTGTAGCCCAGCGAGGCGGGGATGACCAGCTCGACCCGGCTGCCGACGGTCTGGCCGACGATGCCCTGGTCCCAGCCCTCGATGACCTGGCCGCCGCCGGTGGTGAAGGTGAACGCCTCGCCGCGGTCGAGCGAGGAGTCGAACTTCGTGCCGTCCTTGTACAGCGCGCCGGTGTACTGGACCAGCACCTTCTCGCCGGTGGTGATCTTGTGGCCCTTGCCCTGGATCAGCACGTGGCTCTTCAGCTCGGTCGGGTCCGCGGCGCCCTTGACCGGGGTGATCTCGGCGGGCTTGTTGCCGTTGTCCTTGACCTGCGGGAAGTCCGCGGGCGGCGGGGTCACGTCACCGGAGACCACCGCGTTCGGGGCGTTGGACTGCCGGATGTCCAGCACGAACACCAGGCTGTCGGTGCCGCTGATGCCCAGCTGGGAACTGCCCTGCTTGCCGAACCCGGCGGCGGGCGGGGCGACCACCAGCAGGCGGCTGCCGGCCTTGTGGCCCTCGACCACGCTGTCCACTGCGGCGATCAGCGACCCGGCGCCGGCCTGGAACAGCTGCGGCTTGGGGTTGTCCCCCTCGTAGGAGCCGTCGATCGCCTTGCCGGTCTGCCAGTCCACGCCGTTGAAGTCGACCGAGACCCAGTCGTTCTTCGCGACCTTCGGGCCGCTGCCCTCGGACAGCACCTTGACCACGAACGTCCCGTCGGGGGCTTCCTTGGGCAGGGTGATGGTGGCCTTGGAGCCGAACTCGCCGGAGACCGTGGGCAGCACCTTGGCGTTGTCCTTGATCGGCGGCACCGGCTCCGGGGCCTCCGTCTCCGAGGAGGCGGCCGGGTCGGGGGTGGGGCTGACCGCCGCCGAGTCCGACTTGGCCGCGGGCGTGCTGCCGCCGTCCTTGTTGACGTAGTACAGCGTCACGCCGGCGGCGATCAGCAGGACCGCGACGACCGAGCCGAGGATGACGCCGAGCCGGCCCACCCCGCCCGGGTCCTGGTCGTACCCGGCCTCGGAGAGCGGGACCTTGCGCTGGTTGGACGCGAAGACCTGCGGCGCCTGCTCGGCCTTGGCGTCGGGGCCGACCGGGTTGGTGGGCGGCGCCCAGCCGGCCTGGGTCAGGATCTCCGCGGGGACGACGATCGACTCGCGGTCCACGACGGGCTTGTTCCCCGTGTTGTCGGCCTCGCCCGGGCTCGACGCTTTCTCAGACATGACTCCCCATTCGACTCGCCCGACGACGCGTGTACCACTGGTGCGGGGCAGCAGTATGTCAGGTCGGCATGAGAGCCGTTCAGCCCGGTCGGCGCCCCGCTGTCAGGCGGTTCTCAGACGGCTTCCAGGATGTCGATCACGAACACCAGGGTGGAGTTCGCCGGGATCGACCCGCTGGCCTGGTCGCCGTAGCCCAGCGAGGGCGGCACCACCAGCATCACCCGGCTGCCGACGTTCTTGCCGACCAGCCCCTGGTCCCAGCCCTTGATCAGGCTGCCGGTGCCGACCTGGAGGGCCTGCGCGCCGCCGTGGTTCCACGAGGAGTCGAACTGCTTGCCGTCCGCCCAGGTCACCCCGGTGTACTGGACCAGCAGCGTCTGCCCGCTCTGCACCTGGGGGCCGGTGCCCTTGACCAGCACGTACTGCTGCAGGTCGGCGGGCGGCTGCTCGCCGGAGGGGACGGTGATCGTCGGCGCGGCCTTGCCGTTGTCCTTCACCTGCGGGGCGTTCGCGGGCGGCTGGGTGAGGTCCCCGGGGATGGTGGTGTCCGGCGCGACGGAGTTCACCACGTCCAGCACGAACACCACGGTGTCGTCCTTGCCGACGCCCAGCGCGGTCGAGCCCTGGCTGCCGAACCCGGCGGCGGGCGGGGCCACCACCAGCACCCGGGAGCCGACCTTCTGGCCGACCACGCTCCGGTCGAAGGCGGGCACCAGCTGCCCGCTGCCCGCCTGGTACAGCTGCGGCTTGGCGCCGGAGTCGTAGGAGCTGGACAGGTCCTTGCCGCTGGTCCAGTCCTTGACGGTGTAGTTGACCGTCACCCAGTCGTCCTTCTTGACCTCCGGCCCGGAGCCCTCGCTCACGGTGCTCACCACGAACTGGCCGCTCGGCTGCCCGGAGGGCAGCGTGATCGTCGCCTTCGAGCCGGGCTCGCCGCTGACGGTCGGCATCGGCGAGGCGGACGCCACCGGGCTGGGCACCTGGGCGGCGGAGGCCGAGGAGGCCGGGGGCGTCGTCGCGGCGGACTTCCCCGAGCCGCCCGAACTACTGCATCCGGCGATCAGCGCGACGGTCAGGGGGACGGTGAGCAGGCAGGCGGTTCGACGCATGACGTCAGCCTATGACCCGATTCGTCCGGCCCGTCGGAGGCGCTCGGCGCGCCCCCGACGGACCGTCACGGCCGGCCGGTCACATCCCGGCGATCAGCTTCTCCACCCGCTCGTCGACCGAGCGGAACGGGTCCTTGCACAGCACGGTGCGCTGCGCCTGGTCGTTCAGCTTGAGGTGCACCCAGTCGACGGTGAAGTCGCGGCGCTGCTCCTGGGCGCGCCGGATGAAGTCGCCGCGCAGCCGGGCCCGGGTGGTCTGCGGGGGCACCGACTTGCCCTGGAAGGTCAGCAGGTCGGTGGTGACCCGCTGGGCCTGGCCGTTCTTCTGCAGCAGGTAGAACAGGCCGCGGCGGCGGTGGATGTCGTGGTAGGCCAGGTCGATCTGGGCCACCCGCGGGTTGGACATGGTCATCTGGTGCTTGGCCCGGTACTTCTCGATCAGCTGGTACTTCATGATCCAGTCGATCTCGGTGCCGACCTTGGCCAGGTCCTCGCTGCGCACCGCCTCCAGGGTGCGGCCCCACAGGTCCAGCACCCGGGCCACGGTGCCCTCGTTGAGGCCCTTGCGGTCGGCGAACTCCAGCGCCTTGGTGTAGTACTCCTCCTGGATCTCCAGGGCGGACGCCTCCCGGCCGTTGGCGAGGCGGACCTGGTGGGTGCCGGTCAGGTCGTGGCTGACCTCGCGGATCGCCCGGATCGGGTTCTCCAGCGTCAGGTCGCGCATCACCACGCCGGCCTCGATCAGCCGCAGCACCAGGTCGGTGGCGCCGACCTTGAGCAGCGTGGTGGTCTCCGACATGTTGGAGTCGCCGACGATCACGTGCAGCCGCCGGTAGCGCTCGGCGTCGGCGTGCGGCTCGTCCCGGGTGTTGATGATCGGGCGGGAGCGGGTGGTCGCCGAGCTGACGCCCTCCCAGATGTGCTCGGCGCGCTGGCTGACGCAGTAGACCGCGCCGCGCGGGGTCTGCAGCACCTTGCCGGCCCCGCAGATCAGCTGCCGGGTGACCAGGAACGGGATCAGCACGTCCGCCAGCCGGGAGAACTCGCCGTGCCGGGCCACCAGGTAGTTCTCGTGGCAGCCGTAGGAGTTGCCGGCCGAGTCGGTGTTGTTCTTGAACAGGTAGACGTCCCCGGCGATGCCCTCCTCGTGCAGCCGCCGCTCGGCGTCCACCAGCAGGCCCTCGAGGATCCGCTCGCCGGACTTGTCGTGGGTGACCAGCTCGGTGACGTCGTCGCACTCGGGGGTCGCGTACTCGGGGTGGGAGCCGACGTCGAGGTAGAGGCGGGCGCCGTTCTTCAGGAAGACGTTGCTGCTGCGGCCCCAGGAGACGACCCGGCGGAAGAGGTAGCGGGCCACCTCGTCCGGCGACAGCCGGCGCTGGCCCCGGAAGGTGCAGGTGACGCCGTACTCGTTCTCGATCCCGAAAATTCGACGGTCCATGTGCGACTCTTCTCTGTTCGAAGCTCGGTGGAACCCCTCGGTGGCGGTGGGTGGACCGTCGGGGGGGCCGCCCGCCACGCCCGGGCCCCCCGAACCGGAAAA
>NZ_JBHUWH010000358.1:0-8321 GCF_042670125.1 Kitasatospora sp. NPDC057198
GCTCACCACGGAGCGGTCGGGCCGTTCGCCGCGACGGCCGAAGGGCACCGAATCCCGACGCACCGCTCGCCGAACTCCCGGTCCCTGCGGGGCCGGCAGCCGCGCAAGCTGGCCGGGATTGGACTTATGCCCCTCGGCGAAGCCCTGAAAGATGGCTGGAAGTCTTGGAGCGGGGGAACTGATGAGGCGTCCGGCAACCGCTGTGGCCGCGGCCGGCCTGCTGCTGGCCCTGACGGCCTGCCAGTCGGGGTCGGCATCCGGCGGGCTCCGGGGAACCGACGCCGAGTTGGCCTGTGCGGCCGTGAGGCAGCTGCCGGAACGGATGCCCGACAGCAACAGCGGGCAGGCGTTCGACATCGCGGTGGCCCGCCTCGTCGGCGCCGAGGAACTGGCCCGGGGGGCCGCTCTGGCGGACGCCGAGTTCCAGCCGCTCGCCGACGCCCTGCACGAGGCTCAGCAACTGCTCAACAGGACCTTCGACCCCCAGCAGATGGAACCCGCCATCAAGCAGGCCCGGACGTACTGCTGAGTCCCGCGCCACCCGACGCGAGGGGCACCCATGTCGTACCTCGTCCTCCTGGTCCTCATCGCCGGCCCGCTCGCCCTGGCCCTGGTCGCGTTCGCCCACCGGCGGAGAAGGTCGTTCAACGACTCCTACGCCGGCGAGATCACCGACCGGTGGACCACGACCGGACCCGCCACCACCGGCACGAGCCACAGCTTCTGGCTGCGGATCCGCACCGACGACGGGAACGAGCTCACCGTCCCCGTGGACGGCGTCTCGTACAGGAAGCTCGAGGTCGGCGACCGGGTCGTGAGGACGCCCGCCACCCGTCGGCCGGTACGACTGAAGCGGGCGCCCTGAGCCCCCGTACCGGCCGACTCCGGAACCGCCCGGCTAACCCACCGACGAGTACGCGATGATGCCGCGCCGCATGCCGTCGACCGCCTTGCGGGCGGTCTTGCGCAGCTCGGTGTTGTCGCCCGCGGCGTCCTGGATCTGGCCGAGGACGTCGATCAGCTGCTTGGTCCAGCGGACGAAGTCGCCGGCGGGCATGTCGGCGTCGCGCAGGACGGCGTCGAGGTCGTGGCCGAGGGCCCAGCGGTAGGCCGTCCACGCGAAGCCGAGGTCGGGTTCGCGCTGGCCGACGCCCTCGGCGGTGGAGATCTTGTGCTGCTCCTCCAGGTCGTCGAGCCGGCCCCAGATCCGGATCATCCTGCCGAGCGCGTCCTTGGCGCCGCCCTCGGGGACGCGCGGGGCGACGGCGTCGTCGGACTGCCGGGCTTCGTAGACCAACGCCGAGGCGCAGGCGGCGAGTTCGGCGGCGGCGAGGCCGTTCCAGACGCCTTCGCGGATGCACTCGGCGGCGAGCAGGTCGAGTTCGCCGTAGAGCCGGGCGAGGCGCTTGCCGTCGTCGGTGACGGTGTCCCCGCTGAGGTAGCCGAGGTCGGTGAGCAGGCCGCAGACCCGGTCGAAGGTGCGGGCGATGGTGTGGGTGCGCGAGCGCATCCGGCGTTCGAGGAGTTCGGTGTCGCGGTGCAGGCGGTGGTAGCGCTCGGACCAGCGGGCGTGGTCCTCGCGTTCGTCGCAGCCGTGGCAGGGGTGCTGGCGCAGGGCGGTGCGCAGCCGGCCGATCTCGGGGTCGTCGGCGGCGGCGGCGCGGCCCTTGCGGAAGCGCTCGGGTTCGAGGTGGCCGGCCTTGGTGCGCAGCGCGGAGGCGAGGTCGCGGCGGGACTGCGGGCTGCGCGGGTTGAAGGACTTGGGGATCCGCATCCGGTCCATCGCGGCGACGGGGTGCGGGAAGTCGATCATCGCGAGGCGCTTGACCTGGCGTTCGGCGGTGAGCACGACGGGGCGCGGCCCGTCCTGGAAGTCAGGGTGCCGGGGGCCGCCGCGGCCGTGCCCGTTGCGGCTGACCGGGGGCAGCCCGGGGTCGATGACCAGCGCGAGGCCGGCGAACTTGCCGGTCGGGACGTGGATGATGTCGCCCGGCTTGAGCTGCTCGACGGACTCGATCGCGGCGGCCCGGCGCTGGGTGGAGCCCTCGCGGGCGAGTTCGTTCTCGCGGTCCTTGAGCTCGCGGCGCAGCCGCATGTACTCGTCGAAGTCGCCGAGGTGGCAGGTCATCGACTCGCGGTAGCCCTCCAGGCCCTCCTCGTTGCGCTGCACCTGCCGGGCGATGCCGACGACCGAGCGGTCGGCCTGGAACTGCGCGAAGGAGGTCTCCAGCAGTTCGCGGGAGCGGTGCCGCCCGAACTGGCCGACCAGGTTGACGGCCATGTTGTACGAGGGGCGGAAGGAGGACTTGAGCGGGTAGGTGCGGGTGCCGGCCAGGCCGGCCAGCGCCTCCGGGTCGAGGCCGCGCTGCCACAGGACCACGGCGTGGCCCTCGACGTCGATGCCGCGGCGGCCGGCCCGGCCGGTGAGCTGGGTGTACTCACCGGGGGTGATGTCGGCGTGGGTCTCGCCGTTCCACTTGACCAGCTTCTCCATGACCACCGAGCGGGCGGGCATGTTGATGCCGAGGGCGAGCGTCTCGGTGGCGAAGACCGCCTTGACCAGGCCCTGGACGAACAGCTCCTCGACGACCTCCTTGAACCGGGGCAGCATGCCGGCGTGGTGGGCGGCGATGCCGCGCTCCAGGCCGTCCAGCCACTCGTAGTAGCCGAGGACGTGCAGGTCCTCGTCGGGGATGTCGCGGCAGCGCTCCTCGACGAACTGGCGGACCTTGAAGCGGTCGGCGTCCCGGTTCAGGCGCAGGCCCGAGTTGAGGCACTGCTGGACGGCGGCCTCGCAGCCGGCCCGGCTGAAGATGAAGGTGATCGCGGGCAGCAGGCCCTCGGCGTCCAGCCGGTCGATCACGTCGACCCGGCCCGGCGTCCAGACCCGGCCGGGGCGGCCGGTGGGCATCGAGCGGCCGCGGCCGCGGGCGAACCTGTCCCGGCCGCGGTCGGACTCGGAGCGGGCCAGGCGGACGAGTTCGGGGTTGACCGCCTTGGCGGGGTTCTTCAGGCTGCCCTTGGGGCGGCCGTCCCGGTCGGGGCTGGCGAACAGGTCGTACACCCGGTTGCCGGCCATCACGTGCTGCCAGAGCGGGACGGGGCGGTGCTCGGAGACGATCACCTCGGTGCCGCCGCGGACGGTGTCCAGCCAGTCGCCGAACTCCTCGGCGTTGGAGACCGTCGCGGAGAGCGACACCAGCGTCACCGACTCGGGGAGGTGGATGATGACCTCCTCCCAGACGGCGCCGCGGAAGCGGTCGGCGAGGTAGTGCACCTCGTCCATCACCACGTAGCCGAGGCCGTCGAGGGCGTTGGAGCCCGCGTACAGCATGTTCCGCAGGACCTCGGTGGTCATCACGACGACCGGCGCGTCCCCGTTGACGGAGTTGTCGCCGGTGAGCAGGCCGACCTTGGCCTGGCCGTAGCGCTTGACCAGGTCTCCGTACTTCTGGTTGGACAGCGCCTTGATCGGCGTGGTGTAGAAGCACTTGCGGCCGCCGGCCAGCGCCAGGTGCACCGCGAACTCGCCGACGATGGTCTTGCCGGAGCCGGTGGGCGCGGCGACCAGGACGCCCTTGCCCTCCTCCAGCGTGCGGCAGGCGCGGACCTGGAAGTCGTCGAGCGGGAAGTCGTACAGCTGCTGGAAGCCGTGGAAGGCGGTGGCCTGCTCCTTGGCGCGCTCGCGCGAGGCGGCGTACCGCTCGGCGGGGCTGAGCTGCTCCTCGGGCGTGGGGCTGGTAGGCACTGGCGTCACCTGTTCTTCCCGTGGGTGTGGCTGGACGAGAACGCAGACGGCGACGCCTGCGGCTGCGGGGCCGTGGCCGGGGGTGGCGACGGGGCGCAGCGGGTGCGTGGGGTGTGGTGATCGAGCATCTCAGCCTGAGATTACCCGTCTGGACCGACATCAACATCAGACTTTCCCGGCAGTTCTGGGCTGACGTGCCCAGGTCAGGACGCGTCCGCCCGCCGGGCGGGGAACCGGGTGGCGGCCGGGCGGAGAACCGGGTGGCTGCCGGGCGGAAAAACCGGGTGACGGCCGGGCGGGCGGGCCGCTAGCGTCCCCCCGTGGCCAAGTTGAACCAGATCATCGCCGTGGAAAAGGGCGTCAAGTCGAAGTCGTTCCAGGAGCTGACGCAGTCCCACCAGGACGTGCAGAAGCCCGCGCTGCTGGCCGGCCTGTCCCGGACGTACCAGCCGAAGGACGAGGAGGGCGAGCAGCTGCCCCCCGAGTCGACCAGGGTGCAGGTCAAGACGGAGGACGTGCTGCGGGCGACGGCGGCGACGCTGACCCGGCTGTTCGACGTGACGGCGACCAAGGACTGGGCGAACACCGAGGCCCGGGCCGACGTGGTGGTCGACGGGCGGACGCTGGTGGCCGGCGCCCCCGTGACGTACCTGCTGTTCCTGGAGAAGCAGCTCACCGACCTGCGGACGTTCGTGCGCAAGCTCCCGGTGCTGGACGCCGCGGAGTCCTGGTCGCTCGACCCGTCGACGGACGCGTGGAAGACCGAGGCGGTGCGGACGATCCGCACCAAGAAGGTGCCGCGCAACCACGTGAAGGCGGAGGCGACGGAGAAGCACCCGGCGCAGGTCGAGGTCTACTACGAGGACGTCCCGGTCGGGTACTGGACCACGGTGAAGTTCTCCGGCGCGCTGCCCGCGCGGCGGGTGAACGAGCTGGTGGAGCGGGTGGAGAAGCTGCAGCAGGCGGTGCAGTTCGCCCGCGAGGAGGCCAACGGCGCGGAGGTCACCGACCGGCGGGTCGGCGACGCCGTCTTCGGCTACCTGTTCGGGTAGCCCCACGAACGCCCCGGGTGAGACCGGGGTGGCGCGCGAAGCGCAAGCTGACACTGAAGTTGAAGCTGACTTCGGGGAACGGTGGGGGTTCGAGTCCCTCCCCCGGCACCACGTGCCGGGGTGGCCCAATCGGCAGAGGCACCCCGTGAAACTCAGGCTCTCGCTCAAGTCTCAGCATTCGCCACCGAGCGCCGGATCGACCGGACGGGGCCCATGGCGTGAGATGGGGGTTCGACTCCCTCCTGCGCCTCTTCGTGGCGCGGTAGCTTCAACGGTAAAGCGAACGCCGTAAACATGACCATCGTCCTTAAACGTGCCGGTGCACAACAATTGGGTGGCACACAGGGGCCCGGGAGCCGGATACCGCTCCCGGGCCCCGCCACGTTCCGGCGCGGGCCTTCCCCGGGTGGCGCCGCAGAAATCGCGTACGCGTGAACTGTTCACATCCGGAGTTGCAAATGTCTTCATACGGTCGGCAGATCGGCACCGTTCGATCAGTGATGGACCAGAAGTGAAAGATTCCGGTCAACACTCGGCCGCAGTGCGATCCCGTTCCTACAGTCGTGCCGAACCGATCACCGCCACGACAGGAGACAGGCAATGGCGAACCTCGAAACCTCGCTCAAGGAAGCCATGACCATCGAAGGAGCCATCGGGGTCGCCCTGGTGGACTACGGCAGCGGCATGGCGCTCGGCACCCTCGGGGACGGCGGGGACATCGACCTGAACGTCGCCGCGGCCGCCAACACGGACCTCGTCCGTGCCAAGATGCGGGCGATGGAAATGCTCAACCTCCACGACGACGGCATCGAGGACATCCTGGTCACCCTGACCGGTCAGTACCACCTGATCCGGCCGCTCACCACGTCCAGCGGGCGCGGCCTGTTCCTGTACCTCGCGCTCAACCGCAGCCGGTCCAACCTGGCGATGGCCCGGCACCAGCTGAAGCGGATCGAGTCGACGCTGGAGGTCTGAGCGCGGGACGGCGGCCCGCGTGCCGCCGGAAAAGGGGAGGAAGCATGCCCGTACCGCTGTACCAGGCCAAGGCCGAGTTCTTCCGGATGCTCGGCCACCCGGTGCGAATCCGGGTCCTCGAACTGCTCCAGGCCGGACCGACGCCGGTGCGCGACCTGCTGCCCGAGCTGGACATCGAACCGTCCAGCCTCTCCCAGCAGCTCGCCATCCTGCGCCGCTCCGGCCTGGTCACCGCCACCCGCGAGGGATCCACGGTGGTCTACGCCCTGGCCGGGGCGGACGTCGCCGAGCTGCTCCGGACAGCCCGGCGGATCCTCACCGAACTGCTCGCCGACCAGGGCATGTTGCTGGAGGAACTCCGCGCCACCCGCTGAGCCCCGCGCGGCGGGGATCGCCCCGTCTGGAAGATCGGCGACCTGCCCGACCTGTACGCACCCCGCGCGGCGGGGACGGTCCCCGGCGGGGCGGCAGGGGCGATCCGGCGCAGGAGCCGGCCCCGCCCGAGCGGGAATGCCCCGGGCTTCGGCAGCATGCCGACGACGGACGTGATCCGCCCCCGCGCCTGCGGGATTCGCCCCTGCCGGGCCGTCTCACGGATGCCGTCCCGGGTCCCACCCCCGCCCGAGCGGGGCCGCCCCGCCCCCGCGCAGAGCCCGACCCACTGCGCGGGGGCGGCCCGCGTCCCGCCCTCCTCCACCGCCCCGCCCCGGGGCACCGCGCAGCGGGAGCCCGCCCCTGTCGGGCCGCCGCACGGAAGACGGCCCGCGCCCGCGACGCCCCTCCCGCCCTCCGACCACCACGCCCCGCGCAGCGGGTTTCGGCGCCCCGATCCCGCCCTCCCGCCGTCCGCCGCCGCTCCGGCCCCGGCTCCGGCCCCGGCCCCGGCCCCGGCGGCGAGCCGTCAGCGGGTGATCAGCCCCGCCAATCCGTCCGCCAGTCGCCGGTACTCCTCGGGGCGGTTGTAGAGCTGGGCGCTGATCCGGAGGATGCCGCCGCCCTGCCAGGGGCGGACGGCGATCCGGGTGTTGAGGGTCTTGCGGACGGCGACCATCAGGGCCTTGGCCGCGTGTTCCTGTTCGGCGACGCCGGGCGGGAGGCGGACGGTGCGCATGCCGAGGCCGGGGACGGCCGGCAGGGCCCGCAGGCCGGCCCGTTCGACCAGCAGCCGCTGGCCGTACGCGGCCAACTCCTGGTTGTGGGCGCGCAGTTGCTCGGCGCCAATCCGGTTCAGCAGGGCGAAGCCGGCCGGGGCGGCCAGCCAGGGGGTGTAGTCGAAGGTGCCGCGCCACTCGACCCGCCGGGGGAAGCCGCGGTCGTGCTCCCAGGAGAGCGTCAGCGGGCGCACCCGCGGCCGCCAGGGCCGGTCGACGGCGAGGACGGCGGCGGAGCGCGGGGCGAAGGCCCACTTGTGCAGGTTGCCGACCCAGAAGTCGGCGCCGCCGGCCGCGCCGCCGAGGTCGACGGGCAGGGCGCCGGGGGCGTGCGCGGCGTCGACCACGGTGACCACGCCGCGCGAGCGCAGTTCGGCGAGCAGCGCGGGGGTGGCGACGGTGCGGGCGGTGGGCGAGGTGACCAGGTCGAGGACGGCGACCCTGGTGCGCGGGGTGACGGCGGCCAGGACGCGTTCGGCGACGGCCTCCCCGTCGGGGGCGTGCGGGGAGATCCGCACGCAGCGCACCGCGGCGCCGGCTTCGGCGGCGCGGCGCTCGGCGGCCCGGGTGACCACGCCGTAGCCGTGGTCGGTGACCAGGACCTGGTCGCGCTCGCCGAGCGGGACCGAGTCCAGGGCGACGGCGACGCCCTCGGTGACGTTGGTGATCAGGGCGAGCCGGGAGGGGTCGCCGCCGAGTGCGGTGGCGATCTCGGCGCGGGCCCGGCCGATCCGGTCGGGGGCGGCCTGGAAGAAGCCGTCGGGGTCGCGTTCCATCTCGGCGCGCAGTTCGGCCTGCCGGCGCTGGACGGGGACGGGGACGGCCCCGTACGAGCCGTGGTTGAGGTGGGCGGTGCCGGGGTCGAGGGTGAACAGGGTGCTGCTGCCGCGCAGGGGTGCGGGGCGTTCACCACCGGCGGGTGCGTCCGGGTGCTGCGGTCCCGTGCGCGGGTTCCCCGGTTTCGTCATCTCGACCTTCCAAATGCTGTGTGACATTTCACACTGCATACTTCTAGCCCAACGGGATCCGGCACGGCAACCATCGGCGGGTGACTCACACCGACCCCTACCTCGCGCTGAGCGCCGCCACCGGCCGCTTCAGCTACGGTGCCCCCCGCGCCGTCACCTTCTCCGCCGACGCCGACCGGGCGCTGTTCCTGCGCTCGACCGGCCCCACCGACCCGGTCGAGCGCCTGTGGCTGTACGAGCCGACCACCGGCCGGGAGCGGCTGGTGGCCGACCCGGCGGCGATCGACCCGGCGCGCACCGGCGCCGCCTCGGCGCTGCCGCCGCTGGAGCGCCGGCTGCGCGAGCGGATCCGGCTGTGGGCCCCCGGCATCGGTTCGTTCGCGGCCACGGCCGACCTCGCGCAGGCCGTCTTCGCCCTGGACGGCCG
>NZ_JBHUWH010000359.1:0-8307 GCF_042670125.1 Kitasatospora sp. NPDC057198
ACACCGCGGCGGCCGGATCGCTGCTGCGCGAACTGCTCGCCGAGGCCGACCTCACCCCCGAACGCCGGGGACGGGCCGCCAGGGCGCACTCCGGGCTCGCCGCGAACGCCGCCTACGACGCCCCCAGCACCGAGGTGCTGGCCGACATCATCGCCGACCCGCGGCTGCCGATCGCGGACCGCGGCGAGGTCCGGCTGACCCTCGGGCTGCGGGTGGCGGTCCAGGGCGGTGACCGGGACGGCTTCGCCCTGATCGAACAGGCCGCCGACGAGCTCATCGCCGAACGGCCGGCCCGCGCCGCCCGGGCCCTGGTCGCGCTCGCGATGAACGAGCGCGACGGTGAGGGAGCGGCCGCCTGGGAACGGATGGCCAAGGCCGCAGCCGCGCTGGAGAACGAACCCGACGAGGAGGTGGCCGCCGCCCACCGGGCCACCCGGCTCACCTTCCAGGCTCGCGAGGGCGACCCCGGGCTGTGGCCCGAACTCGACCGGCTGCCGCGCGACGCCTCCAGCCCCGAACTCGTCCGGCAGACCACCCGGGCCCTGTTCAACGTCGGCGACATCGCCATGGAGACCGGCCACGACCAGCGGGCCGGGCGGCTGCTCACCGAGAGCCGCGCCCTGGCCCGGCAGGCCGCCGTCTCCTACCTGGAGTGCTACAGCAGGATCGCCCTGCTGCGCCTGGACGGCCTGGCGGGGCGCTGGCAGGGGCTGGAGGAGCGGTTCGAGGCGCTCGGCACCGAGTACCCGGACGTGGCGATGGCCCGGGTGGAACGGGCCATGCTGTTCGGTCGGATGGCCGCCTCGCGGGGCCGGCTGGCGGTCGCCCGGGCCGAGTTCGAGTCCGCCGCCAGGTACGGGGAGCGGGAGTCGCAGGTCACCACGGCGATCAGGGCCGCCGCCGGGCTGGGTGCGGTGGAGCTGGTGGAGCGCGGCGCGGAGGCCGCCGCCGTCGTGCTGGGGCCCGCGGTCGCCATCCTGCGGCAGGCCGGGGCGTGGGCCCGCGGCGGGGAACTGCTGCCGATCGGAGTGGAGGTCGCCCGGGGCACCGGTGACGAGGGCGCGGCCCGGCACCTCACCGAGGAGGCGGCGGAGGCGCTCGACGGGGTGGACGCGCCCGCCGCGCACGCGGGGCTCCACCAGGCGCGGGGCGTGCTGCTGGAGGGCACGGACCCGGGCGGTGCGATCGAGTCCTTCCGCCGGGCCAGGGACGCCTGGCGGGACATCGGCCGTCCCTACGAGGTGGCGAAGTCGGAGGAACGGCTGGCGCGGGTGCTCGCCGACCGCGACCCGCAGACCGCGGCGGAGCGGTTGGCGGCCGCCGAAGCCACCTACAACACCCTCGGAGCGGCCTCCGACGCCGCCCGCTGCCAGCACGTCCGGCGTGATCTCGGGCTGGGACGGATGGCCTCGCCGGGGCGGCGCGGCTACGGCGAGGCGCTCTCGCCGCGCGAGCGGCAGGTCGCGGAGCTGGTGGGCCAGGGCGTCAGCAACCAGGACATCGCCCAGGTCCTCTTCCTGTCGCCGCGCACGGTCGAGCACCACGTGGCCAGTGTGCTGCGGAAGCTGGGGGTGGGGCGGAAGGACGTGGCGGAGGCGCTGGCCGAGAGCGAAAGCTGAGAGCACGCTGTACGGGTACGGGTACGGGTACGGTGCAGGCCCGGGGCGGTCACGCGTGCCGGGACGCGTCGGTGCTGACGGGCGCTCAGCTGCCCGGGGCCACGGGTGGGTGGCGGCCCGTCAGCGGTGCAGGGCGGCGGAGGCGGTGGCGGTGGGGGTCGTGGTGGTGGCCGGTGTCAGGGGCGGGGGCGGTGGGGGAGCCGGGCGAGCCGGGTGAGGGTGGCGCGGCGGGTCTGGCGTTCGACGGTGCCGCGGCGCGTAACGGTCGCGGGCTGGTCGGCGAGGGTGGTGAAGTGCTCGCTGGCGTACAGGCGGAAGCGCTCGCGGCGGGTCATCCGGACCTCCGGGTCGGGGGTGGGAGGGAACGGGTACCAGCCAAGCGGGGAGCGGGTGCGGTGATCAATGCGTAGCGGTACCCATCGTGGTGGGCGAAGGGTGGGTAGTGGACTGGCGGGGGCGGGGGTACCCAGGGTTCGGGGCGGATGTTGGGTAGGGGATACGCATTGTTCGGCCGCCGGGGCGGGGCTTTGCTTGGAGCGTTCCCGACGACGGCCGCCAGTCGGCCCCGGCCGCCCAGGAGGTTTCGATGACCCGCCGTGAACTCTTCCGCCGTTACGCCGCCGAGCACTTCACCGCCCCGGACGTGTCGGCCGGCGGCCGGGCCCGTTGCCGGGGGACGGTCGAACGGCAGACCAGCCGCGCCCGACTGGCCTCGCTGGCACGGATCGCCCCCCAGTACCCGGTGCCGGCGCAGCGCCCGTACGGTGCCCGGCCTGCGGGCTCGGACGGCTGAGGGCGGGGAACGGGCCGCGGGAGGACGGGCCGCGGGAGGATGTGCGCCGCCCCCGGCGGGGAGCCGGGGGCGGCGGGGGTCAGCGGATCAGGTGGGGCAGGAAGCGGGCGCCCTGGTGGGTGATGGGGCTGTCGTCGGTCTCGCGGATGCCCAGCCCGGCGGACTCGCCGTCGACGACCCAGGTGCCCAGGACGGGCCGGTTGCCGTCGAAGTCGGGCAGCGGGTGGTACTGCTGGTAGCAGTAGCCCTCGGCGCCGTAGCGGTCGGGGTCGCCGGCCCAGTCGGCGAGCCGGGTCTGGCTGCCGTCGGGCTCGACGATGCGGATGCCGGCGCCCTCCCGGCCGAGCAGCGGCTTGGCGGCGTAGCCGGGGCCGCCGGGATCGGCGAGTTCGCGCGGGCCGTCGAGGTAGGCGGGCAGCAGGTTGGGGTGCCCGGGGTTGAGCTCCCACAGGACGGCCAGCAGGGCCTTGTTGGAGAGCAGCATCTTCCAGGCGGGCTCGATCCACAGCGTGGAGCCGGTGCTGCCCCCCAGATCGATGACGTCCAGCAGGTGGTCGGCGAACTCGTCGTCGACCAGCCACTCCCAGGGGTAGAGCTTGAACGCGGAGCGGATGAAGCGGTGCTCCAGGTCGACGAAGCGGCCGGACATCTCGTCCCAGCCGATGTCCTCCATGGCGATGCCGACGGTCCGCAGGCCGGCCTGCTCCGCGCACTCCTGCAGGTAGAGGGTGGTGAGCCAGTCCTCGCCCTCGGTGTCGCCGCGGGAGTGGGCGAAGTGGACGGGGCCGGGCGGCAGCAGGTGCTTCTGGCCCGCCCAGGACTCGACCAGCCGCTCGTGCAGGGAGTTCCACTGGTCGGCCTCGGGGAAGCGCTCCTCCATCCAGAACCACTGCGGTCCGGCGGCCTCGATCAGCGAGGTCGGGGTGTCGGCGTTGTACTCGAAGAGCTTGGCCGGTCCGGTGCCGTCGTAGGCGAGGTCGAAGCGGCCGTACACGCTGGGCTGCTCCTCGCGGCGGCGCCAGGACTCGGCGACGACGGCGGCCAGCCGCGGGTCGGTGATGCCGAAGTCGGCGAAGCGGCCGGTGCGCACCACGTGTTCGGCGGCGGCCAGCGAGAGTTCGTGGAGTTCCTCGACGACCTCCTCCAGGGCCTCGACCTCGGGCAGTGAGAACTCGTAGTAGGCGCTCTCGTCCCAGTAGGCGTGCGGGCCGCCCTGGTTGCACGGGTCGGAGCACATCGCGTACACGAGGCCCTGGGACTCGACGGTGGCCAGCCAGTCGGGGCGCGGGGTGATGGTGTGGCGGCGCAAGAGATCAGCCCCCGCCCGAGTTGCTGCCGCCACCGCTGCTGCTGCCCTTGGGACAGCCGAAGCCGCCGCGCTTGGCGGCGGACTTGCTGAAGGTGCCGCCGCTCGCGGTGGTGCTGCCGTAGCCGCAGTAGTACCACTGGCCCGCGCCCGAGCCGCCCGCCGAGCAGGAGTGCGAGTCCAGGACCTTCAGGGTGGTCGGGTCGACGCAGCGGCTGGGCGTCCTGGTGGACGAGGAGCAGCCGGAGAGGGTCAGCGCGAGGGTGCCGACCATTCCCAGGGCGACGAAGCCCGAGCGTCGGCGGTTACCGGGCGTCGGCCGGTCCGGTCCGGTGGCGGAGGAGGGCGGCGGTGTCATGGCGGATCATCGTACGCGTGCCGCCGGATGATAGGGGAGGGGACCCCGGAAACTGACGTGACGCCAGGGGCATGGGATATCTTTTGCCGATCCTTGACCGAGCTGCGGCCCGCGCGGCCGCCCCACCCTCCGGGGAGCACCCGCAGATGAACGACATACTCCACGGCCTCGGCGCGGCCGCCGTCTACGGCCTGGTCGGCCTGGTCCTGCTGCTGCTCGGCTACCTGCTGATCGACCTCCTCACCCCCGGCAAGCTGGGGCGGCTGATCTGGGCCGAGGGCAACCGCAACGCGGCCGTGCTGCTCAGTTCGGCACTGCTCGGCGTCGGCGGCATCGTCTACACCGCGATCCGGTACACCTACGAGGACTTCGGCAAGGGCCTGCTGTCCACGCTGTGCTTCGGCGTCCTGGGCCTGCTGCTGATGGCGCTCGCGTTCTGGCTGCTGGACCTGCTCACTCCCGGTCGGCTCGGCGCGATCCTGGTCTCCACCGAGCCGCACCCGGCGGTGTGGGTGTCGGCCAGCTGCAACCTGGCCGCCGCCGCGATCGTGGCCGCCTCGATCGCCTGACGGCCCGCTCGGGAAGGGCCGTCGGGTCAGCGGCCGGCGGCCGCGCGGCAGGTGGCGCTGCGCCGCGTCGTACCAGCGGCTGGACGGCAGGCCCGGGTGGTGGACGGGCGGGATCCCGTCCCGAACGACCGGCCGGGAACGGCCCCGGGGCTCTGCTCGGACATGCTGCTCCCGCACGGACCGCGGGCGCGGCGCCGGCGCGGTACGGGCACAGCGCCGGCGCGGTACGGGCGCAGCGCCGGCGCGGTGCCGGGCCGTCGCTCGGAAGCGGGGGGCACGGGGGCGCAACGCGCCGGAGACCTGACGGGTCGTCGTCCGGCTGTCGGGCTGGGGGCAACTGCTGGGCGTTGCCGGTTCAGGCGGGGTCCTCCGGGACGCCGAGCAGGGCGAGGAAGGCCGCGGTCGCCGGGCTGGGGCCGGTGCGCGGCCAGACCACCGTCTCGATCCGGGTCGGCGCGTCGGTGACCTCGACGACGGCGATGCCGGTCAACCGCGGGACGTACGCGGCGGGCAGCATGGCCACCGCCAGCCCCGGGCCGACCAGGTGCGGGATGTAGGACGCCTCGTCGACCTCGAAGGCCACGTCGCGCACCAGCCCGGCGGCGGCGAACGCCAGGTCGGTCTGGGCGCGCCCGGCGCTGCCTGCCGGGAGGTCGACGAAGGGCTCGGCGGCCAGTTCGCGCAGCGGCACCCGCTCCCGGGAGGCCAGCGGGTGGTCGGGGGCGACGGCGGCGACCAGGCGGCCCCGGGCGAGCTCGCGGGCCGTCACGCCCTCGGGCCGGAAGGTGGTGGGCAGCCCCAGGAAGGCGACGTCCAGGGCGCCCTGGCGGACCTGCTCGACCAGGTCCTTGCTGGCGCCCACCCGCAGGCCGATCCGCACCTGCGGGTGCCGACCGCGGAACTCGCGCAGCCCGGCCGGGATGTCCACCGCGGTGACGGTCGAGATCAGCCCGACCGCGAGCCGTCCGCGCACCTCGCCGACCGCCGCCGCGACCTCGGCGGCCGCCCGCTCGGCCGCCTCCAGGCACTGCCGGGCAGCGGGCAGGAACGCCTCCCCGGCGGCGGTCAGCCGGACCTTCCGGCTGGTGCGCTCGAACAGGCGGGCGCCCAACTCGCGCTCGAGCCGGGCGACCTGGTGGCTGAGCGCCGACTGCACGACCAGGCAGCGCTCGGCGGCCCGGGTGAAGCTCAGCGTCTCGGCGACCGCGAGGACGTAGCGCACCTGCTGGAGTTCCATGGGATCCATCGTGAACCGAGATCGATGAGCTGACAAGCATGTGTTGGACTCATCGATCGGGCCGGGCCCAGACTTCCGGACATGAGAGCGAACACCGGCACCACCCCGACCGACAGCCCGCTCGACACTCCCTCCCCGCACGCCGGTCCGCCCCGGGACGGCAGCGGTGCCGGACCGGCCCCGGGCACCCTGCGCCGCACCGCGCTCACCGCGCTCGCCCCGATGGTGTGGGGCACCACCTACGTGGTCACCACCGAACTGCTGCCCCAGGGGCACCCGATGTTCGCCGGCCTGCTGCGCGCCCTGCCCGCCGGACTGATCGCCCTGGCCCTCACCCGGACGCTGCCGCGCGGCGCCTGGTGGGGCAGGGCCGCCGTGCTCGGGGTGCTGAACATCGGGCTCTTCCTGCCACTGCTGTTCACCGCCGCCGAACGCCTCCCCGGCGGCGTGGCCGCCACCCTCGGCGCCGCCCAGCCGATGATCGTCGCGCTGCTCGCCGTCCCGGTGCTGCGCCAGCGGCTCTCCGTGCGGCGGCTGGGCTGGGGGCTGGTCGGCGTGCTCGGTGTCGGGCTGGTGGTGATCGGCCCGAGCGCGTCGCTGGACGCCGTCGGCGTGGCGGCCGGGCTCGGCGGCGCCGCCACCATGGCCCTCGGCGTCACGCTCACCAAGCGCTGGGGCCGCCCCGAGGGCGTGGGCCCGCTCGCGCTGACCGGCTGGCAGCTCACCGCCGGCGGCCTGTTCCCGCTGCCCCTCACCTTCCTGTTCGAGGGCGCGCCCCCGGCGATCGACGGCCGCGCCGCGCTCGGCTACCTGTGGCTCAGCCTGGTCGGCGGACTGCTCACGTACGCGCTCTGGTTCCAGGGCATCGGCCGGCTCCCGGTCGCCGGCGTCGCGGTGCTCGGACTGCTGTCGCCGCTGGTCGCGGCGGTGCTCGGCGCGCTGCTGCTCGGGCAGACCCTCGGGGTGGTGCAACTGCTGGGCTTCGCGCTGGCACTGGCGTCGATCGTGGCCGGGCAGCTGCCCGAGAGGCGGGCGGCCGCCCGTACCTGAGCGGCCGGGTGCGGGTTGCGGGTTGCGGGTGCGGGCCGCGGGCGGTTCAGACCCGGCGGATGGTGCTGATCGGCAGGGCGTCGACCGCCATGGTGCGGACCGGCGCCCCCGGCTTCGGCGCGTGCACCACCGTGCCGTTGCCGATGTACATGCCGACGTGGTCCCGGGTGCCGTTCGAGTTGTAGATCACCAGGTCGCCCGGCTGGGCGTTGTGCCAGTCACGGCCCACGCTGCTGCCGACCCCGGCCTGCTCCTGCGAGGTGCGCGGCAGGTGCACGCCGGCCTGGGCGTAGGCGTACACCATCAGCCCGGAGCAGTCGAAGCTGTTCGGTCCCTGGGCGCCCCAGAGGTACGGCTTGCCCCGCTGGGCGAGCGCGATGTCCACGGCGCTCTGGGCGGCGGCGCTGCTCGCCTTCGGGAGCGTGGAGAGGTCGACCCGGTCGGAGCCGCGCGAGGCGGTGCCCTCGTTGTCCGCGAGGACCGCGGCGCGGTCGGCGGCGCTGAGCTGGTTGAGCAGCCGGCGCGACTCGGCCAGTTTGGACTGCACCTGGTTCTTGGTGTCGTTCAGCGTCCGGGTCTCGCCGTCCAGTTCGGCCAGGACCGCCGTGGTCTCCTGCTTCTGCTGGTCCAGGCGACGCTGCTGGTCCTTGAGCGCCTTGAGGACCTCGCTCTGGGTGCTGGCGGCCTGGTCGAAGGAGGACGCCTTGGCGAGGTACTCGTCCGGGTCGGAGGAGAGCATCAGCTGCATCGACGGGTCGACGCCGCCCTGCCGGTACTCGTCGGCGGCCACCACCGCGAGCCCCGCGGACAGTTCGGTCAGCTGCTCCTGGCTGCGGGCCACCTGGTCCTGCAACTGGCCGGCCTGCTGGCGCAGCCGGTCGGCCCGCTCCTTGGCGCCGTTGTACTTCTCGGTGGCCTGCTCCATCTCCTCGGAGAGCTTGTCGACCTGGGCCTTCACCTCGTCCTTGGACGGCTGGGCCGGTGCCGCCTGAGCGCCGACCTGGGCCGAGAGGGCCACCGCGGTCGCGGCGGTGCCCGTGAGGACGGCCAGTCGGGCGCGGCTCGGCTGCTTGGGACGGCGATGGGAGGCCATCAAGGCTCCTTCTTCCGGTGCTTCCAGTCGGACGGCCCATTCGTTCGAGTGATCGTCCGAATATGGGTTTGAAGCCAGACCGTAATCAAATACCGGCCCCGCGTCCACTCCCGCACCGCTGAACCCGGCTGTCACGGAGGAGTCCTGAGTGCGCGTCAACCGGAACCGGCCGGGAGGCGGTGCGGGAGGAAGGGCCGGTTCGACCGGGCGGACGCATCACCGGAGCGGTCCGGCTGAAGGGCGACCGGACGTCCGGGACGCACCGGATCGACGACTCCGGGC
>NZ_JBHUWH010000360.1:0-8250 GCF_042670125.1 Kitasatospora sp. NPDC057198
CCCCCGCACCCCGGGGTCGGGGCACGGGAACGGCGCGGGACGGGGTACCGCGGACCGGGCGGCGAAGCGGGGTGCCGCCCGGACGGCGGAGCGGGAGGAGCGGCACCCCGGGGCCCGGGCCCCGGGGGTGCGGCGTCAGCGCAGGGCGGCGGCCAGCGCGTCGGTGAAGCGGTTGCCGAACTTGCCCTGCGGGTCGCGTTCCTGACGCAGCGCCAGGAAGTCGGGCAGCCGCTCGTAGGCGGTGGCGGCGGCCTGCGGCGCGTGCGTGACCTTCCCCCAGTGCGGGCGGCCGCCCAGCGGCAGCAGGGCGCGCTCGACGTCGGCGAGGACGGGGGCGAGGGCGGCCGGATCGGGCTTCCAGGTGAAGTGGAAGGCCACCGAGTCCCGCCCGTACGCGGGGCTCAGCCACAGGGTGTCGGCGGCCACCGTGCGCACCTCGGAGATGTGCAGGACGGGCGCCAACCTCGGCCCCAGGGACCGCAGTTCGGCGATCGCGGCGCGGGCGGCGGGGCGGGGGAGCAGGTACTCGGACTGGAGCTCGGCGCCGCTGCTGGGGGTGAACTCGGGGCGGAAGTGCGGCAGTCGGCGGTGCCAGGGGCCGGGGACGCCCAGCTGTCGGGTGCAGTTGGCGGCGGGCATGCCCGGTACGGGGTGCTCGGGGGCGGTGGCCGGGCGGGCGCCGGGGACGGTGGCGGCGGGGGTGCCGTCGTCCAGTTGCTTGACCCAGACCCGGCCGGTGTCCGAGCCCCAGTCGGTGAACAGGCTGACGCTGTACCCGGCGGCGTGCACCTCCTCCCACCGCTCCGCGTACCGGGCCAGCGGCAGGCCGAGGTGGACGTGCTGGCGCAGGGCGAAGGCGGGGACGACGTCCAGGGTGAGCGCGGTGGCGATGCCGAGCGCGCCGAGGTGGACGACCTCGCCGGGGTGCGAGGTGGTGCGCGTCTCGCCGTCGGGGCCGATCAGCTCCAGCGAGCGGACGGCGGCGGCGAGCGAGCGGCGGCCGTCGCCGGAGCCGTGGGTGCCGGTCGCGGTGGCGCCGGCCACCGAGATGTGCGGCAGCGAGGCCAGGTTCTCCAGGGCCAGGCCGGCCGCCTGGAGGGCGGCGGCCAGTTCCGCGTACCGGGTGGCGGCGGAGACGGTGACGCTGCGGGCGTCGGGGGCGATCTCGATCCGGGCGGGCAGGGCGTCCAGCAGCACCAGGTCGCCGTCGGTGTCGGCGACCGGGCTGAAGGAGTGGCCGCTGCCCAGCGCCCGGACGCGGTCGCTGCGGCGGACCAGCTCGCGCAGTTCGTCCACCGAGCGGGGGCGGTGCACGGCGCGGGCGCCGAAGGCGAGGTTGCCCGCCCAGTTGGTCAGCGGGCCGGGGTCGGTCACCGGGCGGCCGGTCGTCATCGGTGCACCTCCAGGGGTCGGTGCGGGGCGTCCGAGCGTACGGCCGTTCCCATTTGCAATGGCGAACTACAAATTAGTCCGCCCAGGTCAGTACGGCAAGGGGGCCGCCCGACCCGGCTGCTCGATACGGCCGCCCGGCACGGCCGCCCGACCCGGCTGCTCAGCGCGGTCCGGGGATCGTGCGCTGCAGCCCCGGCGCCACCGTGCTGGAGCGCTCCACCAGGGTGGTGGACAGTTCCAGCCGGGTGGGCGCGGTGCCGGCCTCGCCGTTGCGCAGGGCCAGCAGCAGGCGGGTGGCCTGCTCGGCCATCTCGCGCAGCGGCTGGCGGACGGTGGTCAGCGCGGGGCTGGTCCACTTGGCGATGTCCAGGTCGTCGTAGCCGACCACGGACAGTTCCTCGGGGACGCGCAGCCCGCAGACCCGGGCGGCCTCCATCACGCCGAGGGCCTGCAGGTCGCTGCCCGCGAAGATCGCGGTGGGCCGGTCGGGCAGCTCCAGCAGCCGCTTGGCGCGGGCGAACCCGCCCTCGGCGTGGAAGTCGCCGAAGGCGATCAGCTCGGGGTCGACCTCCAGGCCGGCCATCGACATCGCGGAGCGGTAGCCGTCCAGCCGGGCCAGCGAGCAGAGGGTGTCCTCGGGGCCGGTGACGATGCCGATCCGGCGGTGGCCGAGTTCGATCAGGTGCCGGGTGGCGGCCAGGCCGCCGGCCCAGTTGGCGGAGCCGACCGAGGGGATGTCCGGGTCGGGGTTGCCGGCCGGGTCGATGATGACGAACGGGATGGAGCGGGCCCGCAGCTGGCGCTTGAGCTCGGGCGGCAGGCTGGAGAAGACCAGCACCACGCCGAGCGGCCGCCGGCGCAGCACCGCGTCGATCCAGCCGGGTGCGGGGGCGTGCCGGGAGCCGCTGTGCGCGACCACCACGGCGGCCCCGTACTCGTTGGCGACGTTCTCGACGCCGCGCAGCAGTTCCATCGCCCAGAGGCTGTCGAGTTCGTGGAAGACGATCTCGACCAGCGGGGCCTCGCCGCCGTTGCGGGCGGCGCGCTGGTAGTCGTGTTCGCGCAGCACCCGTTCGACCCGGCCGCGGGTGGACGCCGAGACGTCGGTACGTCCGTTGAGGACTTTCGAAACCGTCGAAACCGAGACTTCGGCTTCCCGCGCGATGTCCGCGAGGGTGACCCGTCCCAGTTCATCGCCCTTTTCCATGGACGCAGCATAGGGCACGGGCGCTCCGGGCCAACCCCCGGACCGGACCCGGATCTGCCCCCGGATCACGCTTCAGTAACCCTCCGCTCGAGGGGTTGACCCGCAACATGCTCGCAACTTAGCGTCCCGGCCAGGCAGTTATTTCGGGACTCGGCTCGAAACTTTAGGAGACTCCCTGATGAAGAGACGCGCTTTCGCTGTGGCCCTCGGCCTCTCCCTGGCGACGGTCGGCGTGACCGCCTGCAGCAGCGGTTCCACCGCTGCCGGCGGCTCCAACACCATCCACGTGCTGGTCTACGGCGATGCCAGCAACAAGGTCGAGAAGCAGCTCGTCGAGACCTTCAACAAGACCTCGAAGGTCAAGGTCGTCCTCGACACCATCCCCGGCGCCGACTACCAGTCCAAGCTGAACACGATCATCAACACCCCGCAGGCCCCGGACATCTTCTTCAACTGGGGCGGCGGCAGCATCCAGCCCTACGTGAAGGCCGACCTGCTGCTCCCGCTGGACGACATGATCGCCGCGGACCCGGGCCTGAAGAGCAACTTCCTCCCCTCCGTCTTCAACACCGCGGTGATCGACGGCAAGTCGTACGGCATCCCGATGCGCGGCACCCAGCCGGTGCTGCTGTTCAACAACAAGAAGGTGCTGGCCGACGCGGGCCTCAGCGTCCCGAAGACCTGGGACGAGCTGCTCAACGCGGTGAACGTCCTCAAGGGCAAGGGCATCACCCCGTTCGCGCTCGGCGGCGGCGACCAGTGGCCGACCCTGATGTGGTACGAGTACGTCTTCGACCGGGTGGCCGGCCCCGAGCTGTTCCAGAAGGCGCTGTCCGGCGACAAGAGCGCCTGGGAGAGCCCGGAGTCGAAGAAGGCCCTCGGCATGCTCAAGCAGCTGGTCGACGCGGGCGCCTTCGGCACCAACTTCGACTCGGTGAAGTTCACCGACGGCGGCTCCCCGGCGCTGCTGGCCAAGGGCCGGGCCGCGTTCGAGCTGATGGGCTCCTGGGCGTACGCCACCCAGCAGGACGCCAGCCCGGACTTCGCCAAGAACGACCTCGGCTACAGCAACTTCCCGTCCGTGCCGGACGGCAAGGGCGACCCGGCGGACGTGGTCGGCAACACCAACAACTTCTACTCGGTGCTGAAGAAGACCAAGCACCCCAAGGAAGCCGCCGAGTTCCTCAAGCTCATGTACTCCGACGAGTTCGTGAAGGCCCAGCTGGGGATCGGCAACCTGCCGACCACCACCAACACCGAGCAGTTCCTCGACACCTCGGCCAGCCCCGAGTACTCGAAGTACCAGTACAACCTGGTCAAGGCCGCCCCGTCGTTCCAGCTCTCCTGGGACCAGGCGTACCCGCCGGCCGCCACCGTGCCGATCCACACTGCCGTGCAGCAGTTCTTCAGCGGCAAGCTCGACGTGGACGGCTTCATCAAGGCGATGCAGGCCCTGCCCGCCTCCTGAACGTCGGGACGAATCCCATGAGTGCTCTCTCCCTCGGATCCGCGTCCGGCCGCCGCGTGCGGTCCGGGCGCCGGTCCGGTGTCGGGGTGACCCGCCCGGGCATCGTCTGGGCGGTCCCCGCGACCGTCTTCTTCCTGCTCTTCGCCCTGCTGCCGCTGGTGCTGGTGGCGGTGCTCTCCTTCACCAGCTGGGACGGCGTCGGCGCCCCCACCTTCAACGGCCTGGACAACTGGACCAAGCTGCTGCACGACCCGGTGATGACCCAGAGCGTCTGGCTGACCCTGGTGCTCACCGTGGCCGGCGTCGTGGTGCAGACCCCGGTCAGCATCCTGCTGGGCGTGTGGGCGGCCGGGCACCAGCGCAACCGCGCCGTGCTGTCCGCGGTCTTCTTCATCCCGCTGCTGCTGTCCGCCACCGCGATCTCGGTGGTCTGGCGGGCCATCCTCGACCCCAACTTCGGCCTCCCCTCGCAGATGCAGTGGCTGTTCGGGGACGGCAACCTGATGGGCGACCAGAGCGGCGCCATCGCCGTGCTGACCTTCGTCGGCATGTGGCAGTGGACGCCGATGCACGCCCTGCTCTACCAGGGCGGCGCCCGGGCCGTCCCGCAGGTGCTCTACCAGGCCGCGTCCATCGACGGCGCCGGCAAGTTCCGGCAGTTCTTCCACATCACGCTGCCGCAGCTGCGCAACACCATGATCACCTCGATGATCCTGATGCTGGTCGGCGGCCTCACCACCTTCGACACCGTGCTGATCCTCACCCAGGGCGGCCCCGGTACCGACACCACCAACAGCGCCTACTACATGTACCAACAAGCCTTCAAGAGCTTCGACTTCGGCTCCGGCTCGGCCATCGCCCTGGTCCTCGTGGTGGTCGCCACCCTGATCTCGCTCGCCGTCGTCCGGTTCTCCGGCTACGACAAGATGCGCAGCACCTCGGAGGGACTGTGATGCGCAGGCGCCCCAACTACCTGGCCGGGCTGGGCTCGCTGGTCTGGCTGGTCGTGGTCGGCTTCCCGCTGTACGTCCTGCTGATCTCCACCTTCCGGACCCGCGCCAGCTACTCCTCCGAGGGCCCGCTCAGCTTCCCCGAGCACCTGACCCTGCAGAACTACTTCGACGACTTCTCCAACGGTTTCGGCCAGGACTTCCTGAACACGCTGATCGTCACCGTCAGCGTGGTCGCGATCGTGCTGCTCGTCGTGCCCCCGCTGGCCTACGCCATCGTGCGCGCCCGGGGCAGGACCATCAGCACGGTCTTCCGGATCTTCCTGCTGGGCCTCGCGATCCCCGCGCAGGCCGTGATCGTGCCGATGTTCTACGTGATCAGCAAGGCCGGCCTGTACGACCAGCTGATCGGCGTCATCCTGCCCACCGCGGCGTTCTGCCTGCCGGTGTGCACGCTGGTGCTGACCGGCGCGATGCGCGACATCACCAACGAGCTGTACGAGGCCATGGCGATGGACGGCGCCAGCCCCTGGCGGGTGTTCTGGCAGCTGGTGGTGCCGCTGTCCAAGGGCGGCCTGTCCTCCGTCGTGGTCTTCTCGGCGCTCCAGGCGTGGAACGGCTTCCTGTTCCCGCTGATCCTCACCCAGTCGGAGAGCACCAAGGTCATCACCCTCGGCCTGTACAACTTCCAGACCGAGCACGGCGTGGACGTGCCCGGCCTGCTCAGCGCCGTCGTGCTGTCGATGCTCCCGATCTTCATCGTCTACCTGTTCGCCCGGCGTGCCTTGGTCCAGGGCCTCATGGGCGTCGGAGGAAAGTGACCGCCGAAATGACCGCCGAACCCATCGCCGCGACGAACCCGGCCGAGCCCACCGCACCCCCCGCCCCCCGCTGGCGCGACCGCGCGCTCAGCCCCGAGGAGCGAGCGGACGCCCTGATCGCCGAGATGACCCTGCCCGAGAAGCTGGGCCAGCTGGTCGGCCTCTGGGTCGGCGCCTCCGACGAGGGCGGCGACGTCGCCCCGCACCAGCACGACATGGAGGAGCCGCCCGACCTGGACGAGCTGCTCCCGAACGGACTGGGCCAGCTGACCCGCCCGTTCGGCACCCGCCCGGTCGACCCGGCGCTCGGCGCGCTCTCGCTGGCCCGCAGCCAGCAGCGGATCGCCGCCGCCAACCGCTTCGGCATCCCCGCCCTCGCCCACGAGGAGTGCCTGGCCGGCTTCGCCGCCTGGGGAGCCACCGCCTACCCCGTCCCGCTGTCCTGGGGCGCCACCTTCGACCCCGACCTGGTCCGCGAGATGGCCGCCGCGATCGGCCGCGACATGCGCGCCGTCGGCGTCCACCAGGGCCTCGCCCCCGTCCTCGACGTGGTCCGCGACGCCCGCTGGGGCCGGGTCGAGGAGACCATCGGCGAGGACCCGTACCTGATCGGCACGGTGGCCACCGCCTACGTGCAGGGCCTGGAGTCGGCGGGCATCGTCGCCACCCTCAAGCACTTCGCCGGGTACTCCGCCTCCCGCGCCGGACGCAACCTCGCCCCCGTCAACATGGGCACCCGCGAGCGCGCCGACGTCATCCTGCCGCCGTTCGAGATGGCCGTCCGCGAGGGCCGCCCGCGCTCCGTCATGCACGCCTACACCGACACCGACGGCGTCCCCTCCGCCGCCGACGGCGAACTGCTCACCGGGCTGCTGCGCGACACCTGGGGCTTCGACGGCACCGTCGTCGCCGACTACTTCGGCATCGCCTTCCTGAAGGTCCTGCACGGCGTCGCCGGGGACTGGGCCGAGGCCGCCGCCCTCGCCCTGGCCAGCGGCGTCGACGTCGAACTGCCCACCGTCAAGACCTTCGGCGAGCCGCTGCTGCGCGCCGTCGAGGACGGCACCGTCCCCGAGGCGCTGATCGACGGCGCGCTGCGCCGCGTCCTGGCCCAGAAGGCCCAGCTCGGCCTGCTGGACGAGGACTGGGACGCCGTCCCCGCCGCACTGGCCGGCCGGGAGCTGGACGACCCGGCCGCGCTGCGCGGCAGCGTCGACCTGGACCGGCCGGAGAACCGCGAACTGGCCCGCCGGATCGCCGAACGCGCCGTGGTGCTGCTCGGCAACGACGGCACCCTCCCGCTGCGCGCCCCCCGCCGGATCGCCCTGATCGGCCCCAACGCCGACACCCCGACCTCCGTGCTCGGCTGCTACGCCTTCCCCGTGCACGTCGGCAGCCAGCACCCGGAGGTGCCGCTCGGCATCGAACTGCCCACGCTGCGCCAGGCGTTGGCCGCCGAGTTCCCCGGCAGCGAGATCTGGACGGTCGCCGGGGCGAGCGTCGACGGCACCGACACCTCCGGGTTCGCCGAGGCGCTCGACACCGCCCGCCGGGCCGACGTGGTGATCGTCGCCCTCGGCGACCGGGCCGGCCTGTTCGGCCGCGGCACCAGCGGCGAGGGCTGCGACGTGGAGATGCTCGAACTCCCGGGCGTACAGCAGCAGTTGCTCGACGCGCTGCTGGACACCGGCAAGCCCGTGGTGCCGGTGCTGCTGGCCGGCCGCCCCTACGCGCTGGGCCGCGCCGCCACCGAGGCGGCCGCCCTCGTGCAGACCTTCTTCCCCGGCGAGGCCGGGACCGAAGCGGTCGCCGCGGTGCTCAGCGGCCGGGTCAACCCGTCCGGCCGACTGCCCGTCAGCATCCCGGCCCGGCCCGGCGTCCAGCCCTCCACCTACCTGGCCGCCCGGCTCGCCGGGCCCAGTGAGGTCTCCAGCACCGACCCCACCCCGGCCTTCGGGTTCGGGCACGGCATCGGCTACACCTCCTTCGACTGGAGCGAGCTGGAGGTGGAACGCGAACTGGCCGACACCGACGGCGAGTTCGTCCTCTCCTTCACCCTGCGCAACACCGGCGACCGGGCGGGCGACGAGACCGTCCAGCTCTACCTGCACGACCCCGTCGCCAGCGTGGTGCAGCCCGTGCAGCGGCTGATCGGCTACCGCCGGATCACCCTGGAGCCCGGCGGGCAGGCCAGGGTCCGGATCGCCGTCCCCGCCGACCTCGCCTCCTTCACCGGACGCGACGGCCGCCGGACCGTCGAACCCGGCGCCCTGGAACTGCGGATCGCCGCCTCCAGCACCGACACCCGCCTCACCGCCGCCGTCCGCCTGCAGGGCCCGGTCCGCGTCCTGGACCACACCCGCCGCCTGCACGCGGACATCCGCACCACCTGACCCCACCCGCAGCACCACC
>NZ_JBHUWH010000361.1:0-8242 GCF_042670125.1 Kitasatospora sp. NPDC057198
GGCGGTCAGTTGGTGCGGGTGTTGGTCAGGTGCAGCCCGATGTAGCCGACGTAGATCCGGCCGCTGCCGGAGCAGTCGTCCAGGTAGTGCACCCGGGGGGCGGTGCCGCCGCCGCCGATCCGCAGGTGGGCGCCCATGAACGCGCGGCAGGAGGAGTCGACGTCGGCGGGGACGGGCAGCATCCGCTGGCGCTTCCACTTGCCGTGGCTGGCGACGGTGCGGGACTCGCCGCGGACGGCCTTGCGCGGCGGGAAGCGGTGGCAGCCGGGCGGAGTGTGCTCGCACCACTGCTTGAAGTCGCCGCCGGCCTCGCCGCGGACGGCCGCGTCCGCGTACTCCTGGAGCGCGGTCAGACCGTCCCAGGTGAGCCGGGCCCAGCCGTCGGCCTCGCTCTGGCCGTCCAGGGCGAGCGTCTCCTTGCTGTCACCGGTGAACTCCAGCAGGGTGAACTCGCCGAAGCGGTCGACGAGTTCGCCGAAGCTGGCCGGGCCGCTGCCGCACCGGGACCGGCGCGGCTCGCGCGGGGGCTCGATCCGCAGCCGGCAGCGCTCCAAGCGGGCCGGCGGGCGCTCGACCACGGCCCGGGGGGCGGCGGGGGCCTTGCGGACCTCGGGCGGCAGCCACAGCTCGGGGACGGCGTCCAGTGGCGCGGGCAGCGGCAGTTCGGCGGCGATCCGGCGCGGTTCGCGGGCCAGCAGGGCGGCGGCGCGGCGCGGGTTCTCGTCGATCCGGCCGCGCGGCAGGACGGGGTGGCGGGCGGCGTCGGCCCGGGAGGCCGGGTCGACCTCGGGCAGGAAGGTGCGCACCGCCCCGCCGTACACCTTGTGGTACTCCAGCGCCAGGTTGAACCGGGGCAGCGTGCCGTGCCCGAGCACGTACAGCGAGGCCAGGCCGGGGAGTTGGCGCAGCAGCGGGTCGAGCACCCGCTGCCGCCACTGGTCGACCGGGACGGCGGGCGGCACGCTGGCCACCACGGTGGGCAACCGCCGTTCGGGGTCGCAGAGTTCGTCGATCAGGCCGTCCAGGTCGGCGGGCGCCAGCAGCCGGGGGGCCACGGCGAGCGGCACGGGGCCCTCGGCGGCGTCGAGCAGCGGCAGCAGGCGGCGGACCAGGTCGGGGACGGGCGCCCGGCCGGACGGCACGGCGGCGGGCCCGGCGGGGAGGTGCTCGGCCTCGATCCGCAGCCGGGTCGGGCCGTCGGCGGTGTCGGAGGCCAGGGTGAGGGTCAGTTGGTCGGTGCCGTGCACGGCGGGCCTGCGCAGTCTGCGGCGGCCGTAGCGGGCTCCGGGGCCTCGGCCGGGGAGCGGGCCGTCGTCGCGGTCCAGCAGGACCTTCTCACCGAGCCGTAGTCGCTCGGGGGGCGCCTGCCGTTCGCGGGGCGCGGGCTCCTGGTGGCCTTCGGACTTCAGCCAGTCGGCGAGCAGTTGGTCGACGAGGGCGGCGGTCTCGTGGTGCGGACGGGGTGTCGCGGCCGTCAGCCGGTACGGCGGCTGGGCGTGGTCGGTGGGCATGCGCGGAACCTCCCGTGGTGCGGTGCTGGGCTCTGCGAGTCCTCCTCCCGGAGGTCGATGGCGGATCGGGCGAATCGTTGCTGCTACCTAGGAGACGAAACGACCAGGAGCGGAAGTTCCGGATCCGGCCCCGCTTCCTTCGATCGGGTGTCATCCGGCGGCAACGGGGACGCCTCCGGTGCCGCCTCTGCTACCCGCTCCGCCGCGGGGGATGCACGCGGCCCCCGGCACTCTCCGCACCCGGCTGACCCGGCGTCAGACCTCGACCTCGACGAAGGTGCGGCCCGCCGGGCGGGCCCCGGCCGATCCGCCGGTGGCCTCGGCCAGCCAGGTGTGGAACTCCGCCGTCTCCGGCTCGGGGACGCCCACCTCGATCCGCACCCCGTCCGCCAGGTACTCCAGCCCGGCCACCGCGTACCCGGCCGCCCGCAGGTCGTTCTCCAGCCGCCCGGCCCGGGTGTGGTCGACGGCCACCGACAGCAGCGCGACGGGGCGCCGCTCCAGCAGCCCGACCTCGTCCAGCGCCTCGGACACCGCGGTCCCGTACGCCCGCACCAGGCCGCCCGCGCCGAGCTTGATCCCGCCGAAGTAGCGGGTCACCACGGCCGCGGTGTCGGTCACCCCGCGCCGCCGCAGCACCTCCAGCATCGGCACCCCGGCCGTCCCGGCGGGCTCACCGTCGTCGCTGGAGCGCTCGCGCGGCTGCTCGCCGCCGACCACGAAGGCGGTGCAGTTGTGCCGGGCGTCCCAGTACTGCTTGCGGACGCCCGCGATGAACGCCTGTGCCTCGTCCTCGTCGGCGACCCGCGCCAGGTGGCAGATGAACCGGGACTTCTTGATCTCCAGTTCACGGCTGCCGGGGCCCCGGACGGTCAGGTACGGCTTGGGGCTCGGCTCCGCCATGGCGCTGGTGCTCTCCGCTGTCGGTCTCGTCTCGGCGTCCGGCCCTGCGCCGGTCCTCCGCCCAGCCTATGCCCGGCCGCCCGGGACCCGTCCCGGCGTCCGCCCGGGACCCGTCCGATGCCCGTTCAGCGCCCGGCGCCCGATCAGCGCCCGATCAGGCGTCCGGCGACCGTTCAGCGCCCGGCCAGGGCGTCCAGCCGGGCGCGGTCGAGGCCGGTGCGCCCGGTGACCTCGGCGAGGTCGACGGCGCCGCAGTCCAGGCCGCGCAGCACGTAGCCGCTGAGCGCGCGGGCGGTGGCGGGCTCGTCCATCACGTCGCCGCCGGCCTTGGCGACGTACGCGGCGAGCCGGGCGCAGGCGGCCTCCAGGCCCTCCCGGTAGAAGGCGTAGACGGCGGCGTACCGGGTCGGCAGGTGGGCCGGGTGCATGTCCCAGCCCTGGTAGTAGGCGCGGGCCAGCGAGCGGCGGACCAGGCCGTGGTGCAGCCGCCAGGCGGCGTGCACCTGTTCGGCGGTGCCGGCCGGGACGACGTTGGTGGAGCCGTCGGAGAGCCGGACGCCGGTGCCGGCCGCGGCGACCTGCATGACGGCCTTGGCGTGGTCGGCCGCCGGGTGGTCCATGCTCTGGTGGGCGGCGGAGACCCCGCAGGCGGCGCTGTAGTCGAAGGTGCCGTAGTGCAGGCCGGTGGCGCGCCCCCCGGCGGCCTCGATCATCAGCGCGACGGTGGCCCGGCCGTCCGGGCCGAGGATCGCCTGGGTGGTCTCGATCTGGATCTCGAACCCGATCCGCCCGGCGGGCAGCCCGGCCCGGCGCTCGAAGTCCTCCAGCAGCCGCACCAGGGCGGTGACCTGGGCGGCGTACGTGACCTTGGGCAGGGTCAGCACCAGCCCGTCCGGCAGGCCGCCGCCGTCGGCCACCAGGGTGCCGAGGAACAGCTCCAGGGTGCGGATGCCGCGGGCCCGGACGGCGGCCTCCATGCACTTGATCCGGATCCCGATGTAGGGCGGGGCGCTGCCGTCGGCGACCGCTGCGGCCACCAGGCGGGCGGCCCGGACGGCCTCGGCGTCCTCCTCCGCGTCGGGGCGCGGGCCGTAGCCGTCCTCGAAGTCGATCCGCAGGTCCTCGATCGGTTCGCGCTCCAGCTTGGCCCGCACCCGGGCGTGCACGTCGGCCAGCAGCGCGTCGTCCGCGATCCCGAGCGCCTCGGCCAGCCGTCCGGGCGTCCCGGCGTGCTCGTCGAGGACCGCGAGCGCCTGCGCGCCCCACTCCCGGACGGTGTCCGCCCCGAACGCGTCGGCCGGGACGTACACGGTGTGCACCGGCTGGCGCGAGCCGCTCTCGCCGGGGTAACGGCGCGTCAACTCGGCGTCCACCGGCGTCAGCAGCGCCTCGACGGCCGCCCGGGCGGCGTCCGAGAACGAGACGGACCGGTCGGCACCGACCTGGGCGGGCTGCGGCATCCGGGGACTCCATCCACTCATCGCGCGACTTCAACAATTTGTTGATGCGAAGGTAGTGGCGGCCCCGCGGAACCGTCAATGGCCGTCCGGCCGGAAGAACCGGCGGACGGCCATCGCGTTCTGTGGTTACCTCCGAACGGTGCCCCGGATCACTCCCCGCGGCCCGAGGTCACGTACCGGCGCTGCAGGACCGCCCAGACCTTGTCCACGTCCTTCACCGCGACACCGCCGTCCGGCCGCGAACCCGCGATGCCGCGCTGCGTCAGGTAGTCGGCGAACTGCTCCTTGTCCGGCTGGTCCTCGTAGGTGTCCATGTACGCCACCAGCGCGTCGAAGCACTCCTCACCGTCCAGCGGCTCCGCCCCGCCCGCGAACGGGCGGCGCACCGGCGCCTCCTCCTCGAACGGCAGCGGCTCCGGCTCGGACGGCACCATCGTCTCCAGCCGCACCGGTCGGCCCGGCACGAGGATCGCCTCCGCCTCCTCCTGCACCGCTCGCTGCTGCGGAGCGGCCGCCCGGACGTGCCCGCCCGCCGCCGGCCGGTACCCCTCCGGACGGAACTCCTCCGAACGGAACTCCTCCGAACGGAACTCCTCCGAACGGCCGCCCTGCTCGGCGTACGCCTCGGAGCGCGGCGGCTGGTAGCCGGACTGCGGACGGGCCTCCTCCTCCGGACCGCTCGGGCGCGGCGCCTTGAACCACGGCGACGCCTGCCCCGGCACCCGCGCCGTGTGCACCTCCTGGTCGGGCTGCGCCACGTGCGAGCGCACCGTGCGGGCCGTCCACACGTTCAGCTCCGCGGACGGGTCGATCACCGGCGCGGCCTGCGCCGCCTCCGGGTCCTGCTGATCGCGCAGCCGCACCGCGGCCAGCTTCGCCAGCGTCGGCACCGCCACCGCCGCGGACACCTGCGGCACCGCCTGCGCCTGGGCTTGTGCCTGTGCCTGTGCCTGTGCCTGCGGGATCTCCTGCGGCCCCGGTGCCCCCAGCGCCACCGGCCGGGCCTGCGCCACCGGCTGAGCCTGCGTCACCTGACCGCGACCGCCCCGCACCGCCGGCACCTCCAGCCCCGGCTCCTCCACCGCTTCGCCCGGCACCGTCAGCGGGCCGTCGATCCGGTCCAGCACCGTCGGGTCCAGCGGGACGCCGTACTTCGCCAGCTTCAGCGGCAGCAGCGCCTGGAACGGCGCCGACCGCCGCCAGCCCCGCCCGTACCGGAACCGCAGCTGGGCCCGGTACACCAGCCGGTTCTGCTCCAGCCGCACCGTCTCGTCGTACGAGCGCAGCTCCCAGAGCTTCATCCGCCGCCACAGCCGGAAGGTCGGCACCGGCGACAGCACCCAGCGCATCAGCCGCACCGACTCCATGTGCCGGTCCGCGGTGATCGCCGCGATCCGCCCGACCGCGTGCCGGGACGCCTCGACCACCACCACGAACAGCACCGGGATCACCGCGTGCATCGCCATGCCCAGGGTGTCGCCCCAGGAGGCCGCCGCGTTGAAGGCGATCGTCGCCGCGGTCAGCAGCCACGCCGTCTGCCGCAGCAGCGGGAACGGGATCCGCAGCCAGGTCAGCACCAGGTCCAGCGAGAGCAGCACCACGATGCCCGCGTCGACGCCTATCGGGAAGGCGTACGAGAAGGCGCCGAAGCCCTTCTCCATCGCCAGGTCGCGGACCGAGTTGTACGACCCGGCGAAACCGATGCCCGAGATCACGCACGCGCCGACGGCCACCACACCCAGCAGTGCCCGGTGCGCGCGGGTAAGGGAAGGACGTGCCATTCGTTGATCAACCCCTGGGACTCGGCAGCTGCCGTATACGACCTGTAGCCGCCGAGTACACGTCCCCGCCCCGGGGCGCACTTCACGTCATCACGTCAGGACGCGATGACGGTGCACCGTCGACAGACTCGGCCCACCGGATACTACTCGCACGGGCGTTCTCCCCCGTCGCCAGCCCGGACCGCGGACCCCGATCGCCACTACACCTCCACTGGTCCAAACCAATGCGCGCACCGCTCCCGGCCCGCGCCGCGTGCCCTCCGACCCCGCGCCCGCCTCCCGTCCGCCTCCCCGTTCAGCCGCCCGCCGACCGCTCCACCGCGCCGTCCAGGTACGCCAGCACCGCCAGCACCCGCCGATTGCCGTCCTCCGTCGGCGCGAGCTCCAACTTCCCGAAGATGTTGGCAATGTGCTTGGCCACCGCCCCGTCGCTGACCGTCAGCCGCGCCGCGATCGCCGAGTTCGAACAGCCCTCCGCCATCAGCCCCAGCACCTCCCGCTCCCGTGGCGACAACCGCTGCAACGGCTCCGACCCGGCGTTGTGCTGCAGCAGCCGGCCGATCACGTCCGGATCCATCGCCGTCCCTCCCCCCGCCACCCGCCGCACCGCGTCCACGAACTGGTCCGCGTTGAACACCCGGTCCTTGAGCAGGTACCCCACCCCTCCCGTGCCGTCCGCCAGCAACTCCCGCGCGTACAACTGCTGTACGTGCTGCGACAGCACCAGCACCGGCAGGCCCGGGATCTCCCGGCGCGCCGCCAGCGCCGCCTGCAGCCCCTCGTCCGTCAGCGTCGGTGGCAGCCGGACGTCCACCACCGCCACGTCCGGCCGCTCGGACAGCAGCGCCGCCAGCAGGTCCGGCCCGGTCTCCACCGCCGCCGCGATGGTGAACCCGTGGATCTCCAGCAGCCTGGTCAGCCCCTGGCGGAGGAGGTAGAGGTCCTCGGCGAGGACAACGCGCACGGCAGCTCCATCGTGATCGTGGTCGGCCCGCCCACCGGACTGTCGAGCGAGATCGTTCCGTCGAACGTACCCAATCGCTTCTCGATCCCCCGCAGTCCTCCGTCCGTCTCCATCCGCGCACCCCCGTGCCCGTCGTCCGTCACCACCACCCGCAGCCGGCCCGCCCGGTGCAGCACGTCCACCCAGACGTGCCGGGCGCGGGCGTGCTTCGCCGCGTTCACCAGCAGCTCGCTCACGCTGAAGTACACCGCCGTCTCCAGCGCCGCCTCCGGGCGCCCCGGCAGACTCACCGTCACCTCCGTCGGCACCACCGATGTCAGCGCCAACTCGCGCACCGCGTCCGGCAGTCCGCGCTCCGCCAGCACCGGCGGGTGGATGCCCCGCACCAGATCACGCAACTCCTGCAACGCCTTCGCCGAAGCCTCCCGGGCCTCCGCCAACAGCTCCCGGGCCGCCGTCTGGTCCGTGGCCATCAGGTGCTCGATCGTCCCCAGCGTCAGCCCGATCGTCACCAACCGCGCCTGCGCCCCGTCGTGCAGGTCCCGCTCGATCCGCCGCAGCTCCGCCGCCTGCGCGTCCACCGCATCGGCCCGGGTCTCCGTCAGGTGCGCCACCCGTTCGGTCAACTGCGCCCGACTCGGCTGCGGCCCGCCGCCCAGCACCCGGCAGGCGAGCGCCCCGTGCGTCCGCACCGCCCACGGCATCGCCGACAACCCGACCGCAGCCAGCACCCCGCCGATCAACGTGGAGAACAGCAGGTTCAACGGTTGGCTGTTCAACCCGAAGAAATGCCGCGAATCCACCGTCGCCGAGGCCATGAACACCAGCCCGCCCCACAACAACGCCATCGGCACCCCCAGCAACAGCACGACCCCCACCGGATTGGCCAGCAGCCACACCCCCTCCCGCTGCACCTGGTGGTCCCGCACCGCCCAGCGCACGAACTGCACCAACCGCGCCACCCCCTGCCTCCGGTGGTACGACACCCCCGTCCACCAGAATCCGCGCGCGTCCTGCTCCAACGGCTCCCGGACCGAATACACCACCCCCCACTGCTCGCCGGCCTCCCGCCCCACCCACCACCGCGTCCACCCCGCACCGCGCCGCACGAACCAGTACAGCGTCAACACCCCCACCACGGCCCCGACCGGCACCGCCGCATACAGCCCCAGCGGCCCCTGGTCGAACAAGTGTCCCAGGATCAGAGCCGTGCACACGACCGCCAGCACCGGCACCACCAGACCAGCCGCTGCAGCCACCACCATCACCACGGCCTGCCCGCAGGCCCGCACTCCCACCCGCGCCCGCTCGGCAACCAGGGCCCCGAGGGCCCCGCCATCGCCGAACCATGCTGTCGTCGCCAAAATCCGCTCCCCGAGAAGTAGGACACCGTCCCCTGAACGCTCTCAGTCTCTCCTCAGCACCACGGCCGGCACATTGGCCGTGTCACCCCTCTTTGAGGTGGACCTAGCACCACCCCCCCTTGGTGACGCCTGCTCCCCCGGGAACGCGAAAAAGCCCCCCGACATCCCGTCGGGGGGCTTTTCCTTCAATGATTGTTCGGCGGCGTCCTACTCTCCCACAGGGTCCCCCCTGCAGTACCATCGGCGCTGTGAGGCTTAG
>NZ_JBHUWH010000362.1:0-8196 GCF_042670125.1 Kitasatospora sp. NPDC057198
GCCCACCTATAACATGCCGCTGTAAAGCGGATGGGTCAGAAGCACTGCAAGTGGTGCGGATCGGGCTCGATCGCGGAGGTTGGCTTTGAGCACGTACACGAAATCGAGGCGACGAGGAGCCCGGCTTGGAGGCGTGAATTTATCTGCAGCTTCTCGAAGATCGCAGTCACGTGGGCCTTGACGGTCCGCTCACTCACCGACAGCTGCTTTGCCGCCGTTCTGTTGTCCATTCCTGCGCCAATGAGGCGCAGGGTGTCGAGTTCGCGCTGCGACAGGCTGGAAATCACCAGCTCGGCGGAAGCCGGAGAGGTGATATATCCACTTCCTCCTAAGGTGATTCCGCTGCAAAACGGGCATACTGATTCGATCTGCGAGTCCGTCACGTTCTCTTCTTTCGAGGGGAAATCGTGCAGGGATCTGGCACTTGCTATACGTGGATGGTGCGCTCGCGGCGGAATATCTGGGGGTGGCTACTATCTATGTGGCGGTGGCGGAATTCTGATGGCGGAGTGGCGCCACTGGGTCCATGTGTGGGACTCTAGGCCGAGAAGAAATTTTCCGTGTCGAGTGCATGATATGTGTGCGGTAGAAATGAGTTGATCTTGGCGGGCTGTGAGGCTGTGCCAGCCAGTAAGGGCAATGGCGTGCCGCGTAGGCTTGACATTTCCTCAAGGGATTTAGTCAGAGAGTGCTGATATGCGGGATGGCACTCGCAGGGCCCGGCGCGAGTGTTCTTGTCTGCCGGATCGCGAGTATGGCGGGCAAGCCTTACGGGCGGATACTCCGCCCTGGATTTCCGTTGGTAGCGCAGGAGTAGGGGCTGCTGCCAGCGGGGTCGATAGGTCAGCCCCCGGCACCGCGCGGAGATGAGGTCAGCTGCGTGGTGAGCTGCGCGGTCGTGGTCTCGACCCAGTCCATTGTCCGGGCGGTGTGGTAGCCGAGCGAGTGGTTGATATCGATCATGAAGGTGTTGGCCGTGGCAGTGGTGGTCAGGACGCGTTCCAGGTCCGGCCGTTCGTCGGCCAGCCAGCGCATCATGGCGCCCTTCATCGCTCGACCCAGGCCGTGGCCGCGATGCGAGACCAGTACGGAGGTGTCGTGGATATACCCGAACTCGCGGCGGTGGGGGTAGTTGTGCAAGACGTGGACGCCGACGATCCGGTCCGTACCGTCCTCGACGGCGATGACAACCCGCTGTTCCACGCCTGCATCCAGGAGATCGCGGTCGGTGGTGCGGATCAGCGTGGGGGTCCACACCGTCTCGCGATAGCTCGTGGCGCCCAGGGGGGCGTCATGGATCGCCTGACGTGCCATTGCGTAGGAGTCGACGTGTGGTTCAGGGGTGGCGCCGGTCCAGCAGGTCAGCCGGTAGCCGGCCGGGACACGCACGTCCCACAGTCTGCGGGGGGCCTCGGCGACGATCAGCACCTGCATCACAGTGCTGCGGGTCACCACAAACCCTAGTCGGTGCGCCCAACGGGCGCCTGGGGAGTCGGGTTTCATGGGAACGCCGAGAATGGTGCCGCGCCCTGCCTCCAGCACTGCCGCCGTCGCAGGGAACAGCAGTGCGGTGCCGATTCCGCGGCGGCGCAGTTCCGGGTGCACGTAGACATCGATGTTGGCGATGCCGCTGTTGGAGTCCTCCGGGAGTGCGACCCTGGCGGAACCGGCCAAGCGTCCGTCCAGGTGGCAGGTCCAGTAGTGGCATGTCCCGTCCTCGACGGGGGGTGTGCGCAAGCGCCCGACCGCGCTTTCGTAGGTGAGCGGCGGGTCCTCGGGGAAGTCCTCCGCTACGACCGCCGCTCGCATCAGGTGATAGTCGGCAAGCAGGCGCGCAGGGGCGGTTCGTGGATCCATGGGACGGATGTCGAGGGTCAACGGGACTCCATGTCTGTGGTTGGGCCACACGTGGAGGGGGTGATTCGGGGCCAAGCGCTGGAAGGCTCGGACTCCTGAGGAGAACAGCAATCCGCCGGTGTCTTGTGCGGCGCCGGTTCCGGATGGTCGGTGACGAGTGCTGCAGGCGGCGGTGTGCGTTCATCGATCTGCAGCGAAAGCACCAGCGCCATCATGGTCAGTCCGAAGCTGAACAGCCCCATGGCGGCCACAATTCCGCCATGGAGGGCGAATGCGAGCCAACCGGCCGCATGGCGCGCGCTCCGTCGTGACAAGGCGCACAGCGCGATGGCCAGTTCGACGCCCAGCACAGCCCAGGTGAGCGTTCTGATAACGGCGTCGGAGGCAGTGACCAGGCTCAGTGAGGGGCGAACCGTCAAGGGAAGGCCGTAGTTGGGATCGACGAGAACCGAGTACAGAGCGGTGCCGTCCCGCCAGTGCGGAGTGCGGAGTTTCGAGAGGGCGGCGCTGAGGTAGATGATCGCGATCTGGCAGCGGATGGCGCACCAGGCGGCGTAGGCGCTGCCGGCCCACACCGGGGCGAGCGGTTCCTGCGGCCGAACCCAGTGCCAGGTCCGGGTGTCTCCCAGGAGGACCGGCACAAACAGCATCGTCGTGACGAGTGCGGCTTCGTCGCCACCGTTGGGCAGAGTCATGCTGGTCGCCAGGCTCCAAGTGACGAACCACTGGGGTATGCAGGTCCACCGGGGACGGTAACCGGACGCGGCGACGACAAGGACGGCGATCGCCACCACCCGGCTGATGAGCAGACCGGTCGGGCTGGGGCCGGTGACGCACCAGAGCGAGGGGCCGTGGGCACCATAGCAGCGCATGCCATTGGGAAGGTCCGGCTCGTAGGTGAAGAGGTCATGGTCCGGGGTGAACACGATGGTGGTCAGTTCGGCGAGCGCGAGCGCAGATCTGCTGACGGCTAGGGGCAGGCCACGTGGTTCGAATCCGGCGGCTGACGAGAGCAGACGATTGGTCAACCTGCGCATTTCACATCGCCGTTCACTGCTCGTAGGATCTTCCAATCGCTCTGCCAGAGCCGGGTGTCCGTTGTCCAGCGCGCCGGGTTCGCCACGACGATCAGCAGGTGCCCACAGAACGTCGGATGTGCGGTCAGGTTGGAGATCTGGACAAGGGGTGCGTGCAGGGCCGCATTCCGGCACGCGCTTGGCGCCAGGTGTGCACAGTCCAGCCAATCGTGGGCAGCGACGAGGGCGCTTAGGTTGCCCAGCTCGACGTAGCGGGCGTATGCGGAACGGCTCAGACCCCATGCCGTGCGATGGTCCAGCTGCAACTGGGTGACGGCGATCGGTTCAGCGCCGTCACCCACGGTGAATGCCTTCGCAGTGCTTGCCGACGGTTCGTCGGCAAAGAAGCCCCATCCCTGTGGCCAGAGGACCGCCATCGCGGAGCGCCCGGCCTGCATCCAGCCGGGAGTGGACCATGCCGGGAGCACCTGGATGAGCGAGGCAAGGAGAACCACGAGGAGCAGGAACGCGGTGAATTGGAATCCTTGCGCACTCGACGGAGGAGAAGCCGTAGCCTGCGACTCAGTCACTGCGCGGTCACTGTGTGCATGCCTGGCAGGTGGCGTTGGGGTGCACCTCTGCTGAAGTGTCGGTTGAGGCGAAGGCGAACCCTACCAAGATCAGCCCGATCGTTGCCCCTATGACTGCAAACCGCATGTACCCCCCCATATGTGGCGATGTGTCGAATCCGCACCACCGGTCGGCAACGGACGTGAGCAAACTTACCGAGCCGCGCTAATTTCGGACTACCGTTCGGCTAATCTCCTGTGTGTCTTTCCGATCGCCCTGCCCCGGATCCCCTAGTGCGGCGCGGGGTGGGACCGGGGCGCACGTGTGGGAGGCGGGTGGGGCCGGGGCGCCCGCGCGAGAGGCGGGGCTGCTCCGGAAGCGGACAAGGACGACGTAGGGGAGCGGATGGACCTCGATGTTCGACTGCTGGGGCCGTTGGAAATTGAAGCCCAGGGCAAGCTGCTGGCGATCGGAGGGCACCGTTCTCGTTGCCTGCTGGCCACGCTCCTGCTAAACGCCAACAGCGTGGTGTCGGCGGACCGGCTGATCGATGTCATGTGGGAGGACGCCCCGCAGTCCGCACGCCAGCAGATCCACAACACGGTGGGTGCGCTACGTCGGATTGTCGGCCCGGTATCGGGGCTTGACATCTTCACGATTCCGCGCGGCTACCGGATCGGCATTGACGAGGAGCGGCTGGACCTGACCCGGTATCGCTCCGCGGTTCAGCGCGCCAACGAAGCGGTGGCAGCGGGGGATGCAGACACGGGTATCTCCTTGCTTGCGAGCGCCGGGGGACTGTGGCGAGGTGCCGCACTGACGGGGCTCGGCGGGGACTACTTTGCCAATGTCGCCACCCGGCTGGAGGAGGAACGCCTTTCGGCTGTCGAACTGCTGTTTGAGTTGCGTGTCCGACGAGGCGACGGAGCCCACGTGGTGGCCGAGCTCGTCGGACTGGTCGCGTCGCACCCGTCACGGGAGTCGTTCCGGGCGAGTTTGATGACCGCGCTCCACTCCACCGGCCGGGCCAGCGACGCCCTGGAAGTGTACGAAGAAGGCCGGCGGCTGCTGGCGGAGGAGTTCGGTCTCGATCCGAGCGACGACCTCAAGATGCTGCACCAACGTATCCTGCGGGGCCTTCCGGTCGTGGAGCCGCCCACGTCGAGACTTCCGCCCGTGCTTGCCGCGCCTTTGGCTGCGACGGACACAGTATCGGCGCGGGAACCGGCTCGACGGCAGTTCCTGCCTCATGACCCCCGTGAGTTTTCCGGACGCCAGGACGAGATCCGCCAACTGGAAGAGGACAGCCGACAGACCGACTCGGTGTCGCTCGTGATCTCGGCGATCAACGGTATGGGCGGCATCGGGAAGACCGCCCTTGCGGTCCGGTTCGCGCATACTGTCTCGCCCGACTACCCGGACGGGCAGTACTTCGTCGATCTGAGGGGTTTTGCCGCAGGTGTCGAGCCTCTCGGTTCGGGAGAAGCCCTCGGAATGCTGCTGCGCCAGTGTGGTCTTCCGGACGAGCTGATCCCGCCGGGTCTGGAGGCCAGGACGGTCGCCTGGCGTGGCGCCATGGCGGGGAAGAAAGCTGTGGTGCTGCTCGACAATGCGGTTGACGTCCAGCAGGTGAGGCCGCTGTTGCCGGGTACGAATGGGCCGCTCGTGCTGATCACCAGCCGGCGTCGACTGCCGGCCCTGGAAGGTGCCGTTCCCCTGTCGCTGGACCTGATGCCTCTGGATGACGCGGTTGCGCTGTTCACCCGTGTCGTCGGCGCAAAGCGTTTGGCCTCCCATGAAGAGGATGTCGCCGAGGTCGTCGAACTGTGCGGGCGTTTGCCGCTGGCCATCAGGATCGCCGCCGCGCGCTTCCGAGATCGTGCCAGTTGGACTGTGCACTACCTCGTTGAGCAGCTGAGGGACCAGGACCAGCGGGCCAGGTTTCTTGATTTCGGTGAGCGGAGCGTGTCGGCCGCGCTCACCCTGTCCTACCGCCACTTGTCCGGTGACAACCGCCGACTCTTCCGGCTGCTGAGCCTTCACCCGGGCCCCGACTTCGACACGCGGATCGCTTCGGTACTCACCGCTTTACCGACGGACCGGGTCCAGGACGTCCTCGAGGCTCTGTTCGATGACAACCTCGTGCTTCAGGACAAGGCCGGTCGCTACCACTTCCACGACCTCGTCCGGGACTACGCGGTGCGGGTATGCAAGGAGCACGATAGCGAGGCGGCCAGGAATGACGCTCGCAGGCGGTTGACCGACTATCACCTCCAGATCGCCGGAACCTGGTGCGCACCGTTGGCGAAGGGACCATTTCGTTTCGCCCCCGACGTCACTCACCTGGTAGGCGGCGTACCGCGGCCGCACTCGGCGGCTGATGCGATCGAACTGCTCGCCAGGGAGGCATTCAACCTCGTGGAGGTCGCCCGGGTCGCTCTGACCGACGGGCCGCCCGAGTCGGCTTGGCAACTGGTCTGCGCCATGCAGCCGTTCCTGCGGCGCACCAACTACGCCGGCACTGCGCTCGAACTATTCGAGGGCGCCGTCGAAGCCGCACGGTCGGTGAAGCACGAGTCCGGCGAAGCGCTGTGTCTCATGGGATTGTCGGGTGCCCTGCGGGAACGCGGCCAAATGTCCGATGCCCGAGCTGCCTTGGAGTCCGCCGTCGCTATCAGCAGGCGTACGGGGGACAGGTCCACCGAGATGTACCAGCTGACGGAACTCGGTGTCCTGAAAGTCAACGACGAGAATTTCGCGGAAGCCTACGACTACTTCCGTTCGGCACTGGCAATCGTAGTCACCCTCTCCGATCCCGAGCTGACTGCCGCGCTCAGGAACAATCTCGGGGTAGTCTGCAGGGAACTGGGCCGCAATGCCGAAGGCTTCGACCATCTCTCCCAGGCGCTGGCCTTCTACCAGGAGACCGATCGGGACCTGTCGGAGGCCTATACGTTGGCGAACATCGGCATCCTCTTGGTGAGGGAGGGGCGATTCGCCGAGGCGATCGGTTACCTGGACCGTGCCCTACGTCTGGGTGACGAAGGCTCCCACGTGCACATTGCCGCAGTGGCGAGGGCGACGCTGTGCGTGGCTCACCGTGCGCTCGGCGACCTGCCGCGTGCCTTCGAAGCGGGACGCGCAGCACTACGCCTCACACGCGAACACCAACTACTCGAGGTCGAATGCGACGCACTCGACGGCCTCGGTGAGGCCTATCTGGCAGCGCGGGAACTGGACCACGCCGAGACGGCCTTTCGGCATGCAGCCGACCTGTCGCGAGAGCGGAAACTGAGACTGCATCAGGCCCGGGCACAAGAGGGATTCGCGCACATCGCGCTGTATCGGGGTGAGGACCGAGCTGCTCGCCAGGGGTTCGAACTGGCTCTCTCCGTCTACCCCAGCGGCGCAGCGGAGGCGGAGAACTCTCGGGTCCACCTGGCTGAGTCGTCCGCCCGGGAGGCCCGCTGCACGCGCTGCTCACACCAAACGCCCGCCAGGCCCGGATCCACCGGCTGGTGACCCTGTTCATTGGATGAACGCCCCATCACATCCGGAGCCGTGGAACCCGGCACCCACCCGGCGCGATAGCCCAGGCCCTCGTCATACCTGCAGACAGAACCACCCATCCCGGACAAGCAGAGACGGCCCGCCAGCGAAACTGACGATCCGTTGCGCGAGATCGACGTTAACGGTGCTGGTCCGGCCCAGGCCGTAGGCGGGTTGTGGAAGCTCACCCGACGGACGGGCCGACGGGCCGTGACACCCCCGGTCTACTGGATGCACCCGATTGATCGTCAACTTTATTGGTGATGTGCGGGATTGGTGCCGTGGGCATGGACGAGGGGTAGTGGGGCTGGAGTGGGGGAGTGGGGCGATGATGTTCGATCAGAGGAGGCCGCAGTTGGTGTTCGTGCACGGCATCGGCTGCTCGCGTGATCCGGAGCGGGAACTCGCCGAGTGGAAGCGCACTCTCGCGGAAGGACGTGGAACGTCGAGTACACCTCAGGCATCTCGGCCCTGACCACGGACTGGTCCGTCGATTATTCCTTCGCCTATTACACCGACCTGTCCTATGCCGACGGTGCCCAAGGAGCCTGCACCGCCAGGGACCGACGAGGAGCAGGCGGCGATCATGCTTGGCCTGTTGGCCGAGCTCCTGGACGAACTTCTCGCCCTACCTGAGCACGCCGACGACCTGCGCCTGCGGCGGGTGCGCGAGTCTCCGCGCGGACGATGAAGCCGGGCGTGATGACGCGGCCCGGACGCTGGCCACCGCAGTCGCGACCCTCGCCGCGAGTTCGGCCTGAGCCGTTCCACCCGTGCTTAGCCGGGTGGAACGGCTCGACATACTCTCGCAGCCCGGCCGCTGCCTGCGCCGGGCTCGGCCGGACGCCAGCGGGCGAACCCTGGACCAGCGGGTGCGCGACCGGCTGCTCGCCCGCCTGGACCCATCCAGGCCAATCGTGGTCGCCGCACTCGCTGTGGGCACTGTCGTCGCGTTCGAAGCCCTGTCCGGCTGCTTGGGAGCGACACCGCTGTTCGTGGCCTTGAGCTCCCCGATCGCCACGTATGCCGTGGTCTGGCCGCTGCTGCGCCCCCGGCCTTCCGCGGTGCCGGAGAGCGTCGGTGCCTGGGCGGGCTTCCGCGACAGCGACGACCTAGACGAGTAGTTCCGAAGTCGGTCAGTGGTCGTAGGCGATCAGGGAGCGGGTGACGGGTCGGCCGGTGGTTCGGTTGTGCCAGATCGCGC
>NZ_JBHUWH010000363.1:0-8185 GCF_042670125.1 Kitasatospora sp. NPDC057198
CCCCGACCCGTCCGATCCCCGGCCCGGCTAGCCCCGGGCCCGGCGGCGGGCCAGCAGCCAGCCGAGTGCGGCACCCACCAGCAGGGTGACCAGCAGCACCAGCCACAGCGGGAGGGTGACCGTGGGGATCCACAGGCGGATCTGCACGGAGGCGGTGTTCACGGCGATGAACCAGACCGCCAGGACACCGAGGATCAGGAACGCGATGGTCCTGATCCGCATCTCGCGGCCGCCGACGGTGACCGAGGCCGGCCGGTCCGCACTGCTCGTCTTGTCAGCCATACGGACCATTATGTGAGGGATGCCCCGCTTCGGCCCGTCGGCCCGGGGCGGCCAGGTCCGCCCCCGTCCGCCCCCGGCGCGCCGGTTCCCCCCGCCCCGACGGGCTGCCTACGGTGGGGAGGTGAGCGATCGTCGAAGCGGCGGGTACCTGGGGGCGGCGGCCGCGTTCGCCGTCTGCATGGCCGGCACCACGCTGCCCACCCCGCTGTACGGGCTGTACCAGGAGCGGATCGGCTTCTCCGAGCTGATGGTGACGGTGGTGTTCGCCGTCTACGCGTTCGGGGTGATCGGCGTGCTGCTGCTGTTCGGCAACGTCTCGGACGCGGTGGGGCGGCGGCCGGTGCTGCTGGCCGGCCTGGTGTGCGCGGCGGCCAGCGCGGTCGCGTTCCTCGCCGAGCAGGGCCTGGCCTGGCTGTTCGCGGGCCGCCTGCTGTCGGGCTTCGCGGCGGGCCTGTTCACCGGCACCGCCACCGCGTACGTCCTGGAGCTCGCCCCGCCCGAACGCAGGGGCCGGGCGGGTTTCGCCGCGACCGCCGCCAACATGGGCGGCCTGGGCTGCGGTCCGCTGCTGGCCGGGCTGCTGGCCCAGTACGCGGCGCGGCCGCTGGTCCTGCCGTTCGCCGTCCACCTGGTGCTGCTGGCGCTGTCCTTCGCGGTGCTGTGCACGCTGCCGGAGAGCGTGGCCGGGGCGCGCCCGCTGCGCACCGCGCGACCGCGGCGGCCGTCGCTGCCCGCCGGGGTGCGCGGGGTGTTCGGGCCCGCGGCGGTCGCCGCGTTCGCCGGGTTCGCGCTGCTGGGGGTGTTCACCTCGGTGACGCCCGCGTTCCTGGCCGAGCAGGTCGGCGTGCACAACCACGCGGTGGTCGGGCTGGTCGTCGCCTCGGCGTTCTTCGCCTCCACCGGCGGCCAGTTGCTGGTGCCGAAGCTGGGGGCGCGGCGGGCGGTCCCGCTGGGCTGCCTGGTGCTGATCGGCGGCCTGGGCCTGCTCGCCCTCTCGCTGGCCACCCACGCCCTCGCCCCGCTCGTGCTGGCCGCCCTGGTCGGCGGCGCCGGGCAGGGCATGGCGCTGCGCGGCGCGGTCGGCGAGGTCGCGGCGGCGGCGCCCGAAGCCCACCGCGGCGGGGTGCTGTCGCTGCTGTTCGTGGTCGCCTACCTGGGCATCTCGATCCCGGTGATCGGGGTCGGGCTGCTGGACGGCCCGCTCGGCCTGCCGGACGCGGGCCTGGTCTTCACCGCCTGCATGGCCGTGCTGGCCGCCGTCTCCGGCGTCTTCCTGCTGCGCCGGGCCCGGTCCCTGGACTGACCGCCCACTGACCGCCCGCCGGTTGTGGATCTTCCCTCGCCCCACCGTGCCGTGGTAGGAGTGCCGCAACACCACGCAGACGAAGGAGCGCGACCATGCCGATGGCAGGCCGGACGATGGACCCCGGTTCCGAGTACCTGTTCATGCTCTGCTCCGGCCTCGTCCTGTTCACGATCGGCTGTTTCCTCGCCTTCAACCTGTGGGGGGTGGTGGACCGGTTCACCGCCTTCCTGGCGGCCCAGTACGCGCAGTCGGGCCGGACGACGCCCCCGCGGGGGCTCTCCGTCCTGCGGCTGGTGGGTGCTCTGTTCTTCCTGCTCGGCGGGGCCCTGGCGCTGACCGGCGCGGTCAAGGTGTTCTAGGCGTTCCAGGCGTGCCAGGTGTTCCAGGTGTTCTCCGTGGACGCACCCTCCCGGGCCGCCCGGAACCAGGACCTCGGGGCGCCGACCCCGCTCCTCCCGCTCCTCGGCCTGCCCGCCCTGCCCCGGCGGGCGTCCGCCACCTGATCGGGCGTCATACCCCGGTAGCACGCCGCCGGTTGGCCCTGCGGTAGGGCGCGCGCCGCCCGTCCGCCCCCGTACGGTGGGGCCCGTCAACCGGCGGCGGACACGAGGGGACTTCCCATGACGGGCAGGCGGGGACGGACCGGGGCGGCGCTGCTGCTCGCGGCACTGGCGGCGACGACGGCCCTGCCGGGCCCGGCCGCAGCGCACGGGGGCCCGGCCCCGCACCGGCAGGCGACGGCCCGACTCCCCCACCCCACCGGCCCGTTCGCGATCGGGACGACCGCGCTGCGGCTCACCGACGACTCCCGCCCCGACCCGTGGACGGCCGGGCGCACCCGCGAACTGATGGTGAGCCTCTGGTACCCGGCCGCCCGCCCCTCCACCGGCCCGCGCACCCCGTACACGACCCCGGCCGCCGGGGCCCACTTCGGCGGGCCGGACGGCATCGGGCTGATCAACTACGGTGTCACGCCGGGCAGTACGGACTGGTCCTCGATCCGCACCCACGCCCGGACGGACGCCCCGGTGCTCCCCGGCGGCCCCCGCCCGGTGGTGCTGTACTCGGCCGGCCTCGGCGACCCGCGCACCTGGGGAACCGCCCTGGTCGAGGACCTGGCCTCCCGCGGGTACGTGGTGGTGACCGTCGACCACACCTACGAAGCCTCCGAAGTCTCCTTCCCCGACGGGGAGTTGGCCACCTCGGTACTCCCCGGCATGCTCGGCGACCCGGATCTCGACATCGGCGCGGTCCTGCGCAGGTCCCTGGACGCCCGGGTCGCCGACACCCGCCTCGTCCTGGACCGGCTGGCCTGCCTCGGCGACCGGCCCGACCTCCCCGCCGGCCTGGCCGACTCCCTCGACCTGACCCGGATCGGCATGGCCGGCCACTCCGCGGGCGGCTTCACCGCCCTGCAGGCCATGCACGACGACCCGCGGATCCGCGCCGCGATCGACCTCGACGGCCAACTGCACTTCCCCGGCCCCGACGGGCAGACCGGCGTCTTCCTGCCCACCGTCGCCGAGGACGGCCTCGACCGCCCCTTCCTCCTGATGGGCACCCGCAGCCCCGACTCCGGCCCCTACCACCAGCAGCCCGGCTGGGACGCCCTCTGGCACCACAGCACCGGCTGGCACGCCGACGTCACCCTGGAGGGCTCCCGCCACGCCTCCTACACCGACGCCGAATCCCTCCTCCCCCAACTCGCCCACCAGGGCGCCCTCTCCCCCGAGACCCTCCGCGCCGAGATCGGCGACATCACCCCCGCCCGCGCCGAAGCCGCCACCCGCGCCTACACCGCCTCCTTCTTCGACCGCTGGCTGCGCGGCCACGACGACCACCTGCTGGACGGGCCGTCGGCGCGCTTCCCCGAGATGACCTACGAACGCTAGAACCCCCCAGGGGCCCGGGGAACTGTCGGCAGACGGGCATGCACCACCAGGGGCCCGGGGAACTGTCGGCAGACGGGCATGCACCACCAGGGGCCCGGGGAACGGCGGGTCCGTGCTGCTGACGGCCGGAGCCCATCGGAGTGTCCGTGCTGCTGCGTGCCGTAACAGAACCAAAAGCCCCCGCACGCACCGGCAGTGAACCCTCAGCAGCCACGGCCTCGCCGTTCCCCGAGCCCCTGTCGGGCCCTCTGTCGGGGCCCTCTGGCAAGGCTCCCGCTCAGGCCGCCGTGACCGACTGCGGGAAGGCGAACACCCCGTCCGGGTCGTACTGCCGGGCCACCCGTTGCAGTCGCGGCAGGTTCTGCCCGTAGTAGGCCCGCCCCCAGTCCGGCAGCGTCGCGTCGATGTAGTTGACGTACGCGCCGGTGGCGCCGAGCCGGGCGAGGCCGTCGCGGATCTCGTCGACGGTGGCCCGCACCCGGTCCGCGTTCGCGGGCGTCGCGCCCGCGTAGACCTGGGCGCTGGCGAGCGAGTCGCGGTGCGGGAAGGCCGTCCCGTCGGGGGCGATCCCGCTGATCGCGCCGCCGAGCGAGTCGAGCAGCAGGTCGACGCCGGTGCGGCCGGTCATCAGTTCGGTGAGCCGGGCCGGGTCGACCGGGCCGGGGCCGAACATCCGGGAGACCGCGACGAAGCCGGTGCGGGTGAGCCGGCCGCCCTCCCAGGTGGGGTGGCACTGGGCGACGGTGTCGTTGGCGCACCCGGCCATGAACTTCATCGCGGCCAGGTAGTCCTTGGCGGCGACGGTGCGCCCGGTGGGCGCGGTGCCGGCCAGTCGCACCAGCCGGTCGATCTGCTGGTTCGCGCCGGACGGGTCGCCGACCCAGCAGCCGACGATCCGGCAGGTGGGCGGGTTGCCGCCGGAGACCTGGCAGCTGGCCCACAGTTCGGGCGGGGCGTCGGCGCACCACTGCTGCCAGCCGCCGAGCACCTGGGCGACGGATCCGGCGGGGAACGGCACGATGAACACGGTCAGGCCGGGCGCGGGCGGGGTGTCGAAGGTGAACCGGGTGACGACGCCGAAGTTGCCGCCCCCGCCGCCACGCAGCGCCCAGTGCAGGCCCTCCTCGTGCTCGGCGTCGGCGGTGCGCACGCAGGAGTCGGCGGTGACCACTTCGGCGGCGGCGAGCCGGTCGCAGGTCAGGCCGTACTTGCGGGCCAGGACGCCGATGCCGCCGCCGAGGGTGAGGCCGCCGATGCCGACGGTGGGGCAGGTTCCGCCGGGCAGCAGCCGGCCGGCGGCGGCGAGGCCCGCGTACACCTCGATCAGCCGGGCGCCCGCGCCGACCTCGGCGGTGCCGTCGGGGTTCACCCGGACGGTGTTCATCGCGCGCAGGTCGATCACCAGGCCGCGGTCGGGGACGCTGTAGCCGAGGTAGCTGTGGCCGCCGCTGCGGGCGGCGATCGGGATGCCGTGGCCGCGGGCGACGTCCAGGCAGGCCCGGACGTCGTCGGCGGTGGCGCACTTGGCGACCGCGCCGGGGAGTTGGCCGTCGTTGAGTTCGTTGAAGCCGAGCCGGGCCGTCCCGTACCCGGGGTCGGCGGGCAGCACCAGCCGGTCGCCGAGGCGCTGCCGCAGCGCCTGCCAGTCCGGCGGGGCGGCGCGCCACCCGCGCTGCCGGGCCGGGAACGCCTCCACCGCCCCGGTCCCGCTGCCGGCCCTCGCCCTGGCCGGGGACGCACCCGCCATCAGTCCCACCCCCACCGCTGTTCCGACGGCCAGGAAACGACGACGATTCATTGTCACGGCGCACCTTCCTCCCCCGCACCGGGCGTGCGGGGGCTCCTGCGCCGATCGTCACGCCACCCGCCGCCGCCGCCCGGCCGCGGCCCGCCGGAGTGCGCCCGATGGCCCAGCGCGCACGGCGCGCGCCCGCCGGGGCGTCAGTCCGCGCGCGCCGGTGGCCGCACGGGGCGCGACGGGGCGGGCCGCGGCGCCAGCAGGGCGGGTGCGGCCCACAGCGCCAGGCCGGCGAGCAGCGCGGACGCCCACCGGCCGCCGTCCTGCCCGACCCGCAGCAGCACCAGCGCCACCACCGGCGCCGACAGCCGCAGCACGGCGGTGGCGATCGCCAGCGGGCGCCGCGGGAGCACGATCCGCCGGGTACCGCGCAGGCTCCAGGCCGCGCCGGTCCCCGTGAGCGCCCAGACCAGCACGTGCCAGGGCAGCGGGGAGCGCGCTCCCGACCCGCGTGCCGCCGCCGCGTCCACCCGCCGCACGGCGTCGGCGGTTTCGGCCGGCGTGAGCGGCGAGCGGTCCTCGGCGGCGTAGCCGACGGTCCGGAAGATCCTGCGCACGGAGATCGTCTCCAGGTACTGTCCGCGCCTGACCGTGGCCCGGACGGACTGCTCGGTGCCGTCGTAGCGCTCCGTCCGGTAACCGACCTCGGGATCGGCCCCCAGTTCGCCGGCGCCCGGCAGCGCCCCGTCGAACCCCGGCGGCAGCCCGCCCCGCGAGCCGCCCGGCCACCCGTCCAGCAGGGCGGCGAGCGTCGGCGTGTGGTAGCGCTCGACGGTCTGCACCACCTGGAGCCGGCCGTTCGACCAGATCCGGGTGGAGCCGTCACTGATCAGCTCCCCCACCAGGAGGCCCGCCCCCTGCGAGCCCCTGCCCGGTTCCCAGTCGGGCGGCAGGTCGGAGGGCTGCGCCATCATCTCCTCCAGCCGCCGGTCGGCCCGCCACCCCGCGACGACCGGCACCTCGAGCAGCAGCACCCCCGCACAGAACACCACCAGCAGCACGGCGCACACCCTGCGCCGCAGCTCCCTCCCCGTCAGTTCGGCCACGGACGCACCTGCGTGATCGCGTCGGCCCGGTGCTCCTCCGGGTGCTCGGCCAGGTAGCGCTCGTCGTTCTCGCGCCCGGCCTCCGGTTCGTCGACCGGTGGCAGGATCGCCGTGTCCGTCTCGGACGAGCGGCGGGACCCGGTGGGCGTTCTGCTGCTCCCCGGGCGGTCCGCCGCGGCCTTCCACCGGAGCGCGGCTTCCTGCAAGGCGTCCAGCGGTGCGTTCGGCAGCTGTTCGTACGTCAGCATCGTTCCCCCCGTCCGAAGAATCCCGGTTGCTGTGGTGGTGCTCGCCCGACATCGCCGTCTGCCGGGAGGGCCCGTCGTCGGTCGCGCTGTACCCGTCCGCGTCCGCAGCGGGGTTGCGGCTGGTCAGGTCGGCCCCGTTCAGCACCGGCCCGAGCTGTCCGTGCCGGCGGCCCGCAGTCCTGCGCAGGACGCTGCCGAGCTCGAAGTCCTGGACCGACGGCCCCGGGCCGCTTGGCAGCGGGCTGTTCGGGCTGTTCTCCTCCCCCCGGAGGGACCCGGTCGACGACCCTAACAGCCCGTACCGATCGTGCGCAGCCGATGGACCGGTCCGCCCCGTCCGTCGGGCGGGCGTCGCGAACGAGGACGGGCCGGGACCGTCCTGTGGGAGGGGCGGCCCCGGGAGGTGCCGGGTGGGCGGTGCGTCGCCGACCGCCTCCGAACCGTGACCTGACTGGGCGTCATTTGCGTTCCGGGTGTCGTATTGTCACCGTCTCGGCCGGTCGCGATCGCGGGTGATCGCGCGCCGTCGCTGCCGTGCGGCTGGACGCTGCCCGGAACCGGCGGACGGGTCGACCGGAGCGTGTGGAGGTGTGCGGGTGCGGGTGCGGGGTGGGACGCGGGTGGTGGTGCCGGCGCGGGTGCGGCCGGGTTCGGCCCTCCCGGCGGGGTGCGGCTGGTGACGGCCGTGGACGGCCTCCCGCCGCTGGCGGCCGGAGTCGGCGCGGTGCAGCGCGAGTTCGCCGGTCGGGTGCGCACGCTCTTCCTCGGACTCGGGCTCCCGGTGGAGGAGTTGGCGGCCCGCCACGGGCTGGACCGGGAGGTGCTCACGGGGTACCTCGAGGGCGTGCGGGTGCCGCCGTGGGAGTTCGTCGAGGCGCTGCTGGACGACGTCCGCGGCGAGGGCGGCGCCGATCCGGCGGTTCGCGAGCGGCTGTGCCGGGCCCGGATGGCGGCGCTGCGCACCGCCCGGCCGATCGGGCGGGCGGTGTGCCAGTTGGAGGAGCAACTGCACGCCGCGGAGCGGGAGATGAGGCAGGCGCAGGAGCTGGCCGGGCAGGCCGAGCGCGCGCTGGCCGAGCTGGAGACGGACGGGGGCGCGGGCTGCACGCAGGCCGGTCTGCTGGCCGAGAAGTCCGGGCTGGCCCGTGAGCAGGGCGCCCGTGCCGGTGCCCGCCGCGCCCTGCTGCGGCGCCAACTCGCCCTGCTGGAGCAGCAGCAGGGCACCACGACGGCGCCGCCCGCGCCCACCGGGGCGGTGGCGGACGGCGGCGGCCCGGCCCCGAAGATCCTGCTGGTGGACGACCGTCCGGAGAACCTGGTGGTGCTGGAGGCGCTGCTCGGCCCGCACGGCCACCACCTGGTCTCCGCGACCTCGGGTCCCGAGGCGCTGCGGGCGCTGATGGAGCCGGACGGCTACGCGGCGATCCTGCTCGACGTGCAGATGCCCGGCATGGACGGCTACGAGACCGCCGCGCGCATCCGCGGCCGCGCCCGGACCAGGGACATCCCGATCGTCTTCGTCACCGCCATCGGCAGCGATTCCGACCACGCGGCGCGCGCGTACGCGGCGGGCGCCGCCGACTTCCTGCCCAAGCCGGTCGACCCGTGGGCGG
>NZ_JBHUWH010000364.1:0-8141 GCF_042670125.1 Kitasatospora sp. NPDC057198
GGTGCCGCCGCCCGCCCCCCGGGGGGGGGGGCGCGCCCGGCGCCGGGGGGGCGCACCCGCTGGGGTCCCGGGCGCGGCGGCGCTCAGCCCGCCGCGCGGCGGTACTTGCGCACCGCCAGCCAGGAGAAGACCGCCATGATGACGAGCGACCAGGCCACCGAGACCAGCGCGGCGTGCTGCATCGGCCAGGAGTCCGGCACCGGGCCGAGCTGGTTGCCGAACAGGCTGCGGCACGCCTGCACGGTGGCGGAGAACGGGTTCCAGTAGGCAACCGGCTGCAGCCAGTCGGGCATCGAGCTGACCGGCACGAAGGCGTTGGAGACGAAGGTCAGCGGGAACAGCCAGATCAGGCCGGCCGAGGTGGCCGCCTCGGGGCTGCGCACCGACAGGCCGATCAGCGCGCCGATCCAGGAGAAGGCGTAGCCGAGCAGCAGCAGCAGGCCGAACGCGGCGAGCATGTCGAGCACGCCGTTGTGGATCCGCCAGCCGACCAGCAGCGCGACCAGCGCCAGCACGACCAGGATGAACGCGGTCTGCACCAGGTCGGCCAGGGTGCGGCCGGTGAGCACGGCGGCCCGGGACATCGGCAGCGAGCGGAACCGGTCGACCAGGCCCTTGGTCATGTCCTCCGCGATGCCGGCCGAGGCGCCGGCCACCGCGAAGGTGACGGTCTGGGCGAAGATGCCAGCCATCAGGTACTCGATGTACGTCTGGTGGCTGGGCTGGGCGCCGGGGATCGCGATCGCGCCGCCCATGACGTACGAGAACAGCAGCACGAACATGACCGGCTGCATGAGCCCGAAGACGACGATCTCGGGGATCCGGGTCATCCGGCGCAGGTTGCGCTTGGCGACCACCCAGGAGTCGTGGGCGGTGGCGGCGACGCCGCGCCGCGGGGTGACGGGGGCGCCGCCGATGGCGCCCCGGGTGTCGGAGAGTGTCATCTCAGGCGTCCTTCCCCTGGCCGCGGCGGCCCTTGCCGGCCTTCGCCGGTGCGCCGCCGTCCTCGTCCTCGTCCGCCCCGTCCTCGGTGACGTGGCCGGTGAGGGAGAGGAAGACGTCGTCCAGGGTCGGGCGGCGCAGGCCGATGTCGTCGATCTCGATGGAGCGGGCGTCCAGTTCGCGGATGGCGTCGGCCAGGACGCGGGCGCCGCCGCTGACCGGGACGGTGATCCGGCGGGTGTTCTTCTCCACTGTCGGGTCGCCCTTGGCGTACGGGGTGAGCGCGGCGACGGCCTCGGGGACGAGGTCGGCGGCGCGGACGACCACCTCGATCCGCTCGCCGCCGATCTGGCGCTTGAGCTCGTCGGCGGTGCCGCGGGCGATCACCTTGCCGTGGTCGACCACCGCGATGTCGTGGGCGAGGCGGTCGGCCTCCTCCAGGTACTGGGTGGTGAGCAGCAGGGTGGTGCCCTGCTCGACCAGGGTCTCGATGACCTCCCACAGGGCGAGCCGGTTGCGCGGGTCGAGGCCGGTGGTGGGTTCGTCGAGGAACATCACCGGGGGCCGGACGACCAGGGCGGCGGCCAGGTCGAGGCGGCGGCGCATGCCGCCGGAGTAGGTCTTGGCGGTGCGGTCGGCGGCCTCGGAGAGGTTGAACCACTCCAGCAGTTCCAGGGCCCGCTTCTTCGCGTCCCGGCTGCTCATCTGGTAGAGCTCGCCGACCATCTGGAGGTTCTCGCGGCCGGTGAGGTACTCGTCGACGGCGGCGTACTGACCGGACAGGCCGATCAGGCTGCGCACCTGGTTGGGGTGCTTGAGGACGTCGACCCCGGCCACGGTGGCCCGGCCGGAGTCCGGTTGGAGCAGGGTGGTCAGGACGCGGACGGTGGTGGTCTTGCCCGCGCCGTTGGGGCCGAGCAGGCCGAGCACGGTGCCCTCGGGCACGTCCAGGCTCACCCCGTCCAGGGCGCGGACGTCACCGAAGGTCTTGACCAGGTTCTCGGCTTCGATGGCTGCCGCCATGGGCCTGCCTCATCTCCTGATGCGAAAGGTGCGAGTCGATTTGCGGGGGAATCATCCGATTTGTTACCCGAGCCCGCCTGCGGCGAAGCTCGCGATACATCGCAAGATGCTGTCACTCGCGATATATCGCGTCAAGCGCTGCAGGTGAGGCGGGTCACAGCATGCCGGACGCCACTGACAACCGGCCCGACCCCGCACCCGACCCCAGCGCCCGGCCCCGGCGCCCGGTCTCAGCGGCTGACCACGTACCCGGCCTCGCGCAGCTCCCCGATCACCGCCGAGCAGTGCTCGGGCCCCTTGGTCTCCAGGTGCAGGTCCACCTCGACCTCGGTCAGGCCCAGCTGCGGGTCGATCCGCACGTGCGCGACGTCCAGCACGTTGGCGTCCACCCGGCCCAGCACGCCCAGCAGTTCGCCCAGCGAGCCGGGCCGGTCGAACAGCCGCACCCGCAGCGACAGGTAGCGGCCCGCCGCGGCCAGGCCGTGCCGCAGCACCCGCTGCATCAGCTGCGGGTCGATGTTGCCGCCGGAGAGCACCGCCACCACCGGCCCCTCGAACCGGCCCGGCTCCGACAGCAGCGCGGCGATCGGCGCCGCCCCGGCGGGCTCGACCACCAGCTTCAGCCGCTCCAGGCCGACCAGCAGCGAGCGGGACAGCGCGTCCTCGGTGACCGTCACCACCCCGTCCGCGAGGGAGTTCACCACCTCGAACGGGATGTCGCCGGGGCGGCCGACCATGATGCCGTCCGCCATGGTGGCGTACCGCTCCAGCGAGACCGGGCGGCCCGCCGCCAGCGACAGCGGGTACGCGGCGGCCGCGGCCGCCTGCACGCCGACCACCCGGACGTCCGGGCGCAGCGCCTTGACCGCGATCGCCACGCCCGCCAGCAGCCCGCCGCCGCCGGTGCCGACCAGCACGGTGCGCACCTCGGGGCACTGTTCCAGCACCTCCAGGCCGACGGTGGCCTGGCCGGTGATCACGTCCCAGTGGTCGAAGGGGTGGATGAACACCGCGCCGGTCGCCTCGGCGTACTCGCGGGCGGCCTGCAGCGCCTGGTCGACGTTGGCACCGTGCAGCCGGACCTCGGCCCCGTACTCGCGGGTGGCGGCGACCTTCGGCAGCGGCGCGGCGAGCGGCATGAAGACCGTGGAGCGCACCCCCAGCAGCGCGGCGGCCAGCGCCACGCCCTGCGCGTGGTTCCCGGCGCTGGCGGCGACCACCCCGGCGGCCCGCTCGACCGGGGACAGCCCGGCAATCCGCACGTACGCGCCGCGCAGCTTGAACGAGCCGGTGCGCTGCAGGTTCTCGCACTTGAGGTGGACGGGGGTGCCGGCCACCCCGGAGAGGTGGCGGCTGGTCTGCATGGGGGTGACCCGGGCCACCCCGGCCAGCATCTTCTGCGCGCCCCGGACGTCGTCCACCGTGATCGGCCAACTGTGCATGGCGGTAAGCCTAGGGCGCACCCGCTGATCCGGCGGGAATCCTCAGGCGCGCCCGACCGCGTGGTTCCGGTGTTCGCCCGGCGCGCGTACGCTGCTGGACACGAGTCGCCCACACCAGCCGTGAGCCGCGATGAGCCTGCCTGCGCCCGATCCCTCCCCCGACCCCGACGGCCCCGATCCGGACACTCAACTCCCTTACCAGGTCGCGGTGTTCGCGCGGCGGGTCAGTGTCGCGGGCGAACTCGACCGGGCCGCGTTCCTGCTGCTGGAGCAACTGGCCGCGAGCGGCCCGGCCAACGTGAAGACGCTGGCGGCGGGGCTCGGGGTGGACTCCTCGACGGTGACCAGGCAGGCCGCGCCGCTGCTGCGGGAGCGGCTGGTGGTGCGGCTGCCCTACCCGGCGGACCGGCGGGCGGTGCGGCTGGCGCTGACGCCGCTGGGGGCCGGGCGGCTGGCCGAGGTGCGGGAGCGGCGGCGGGAGTTGATCGCCGAGCTGACCGCGGGGTGGACGGCCGGGGAGCGGGCGGTGTTCTGCGCGCTGCTGGCCCGGTTCAACGACGGTCTGCTGGACCGCCGTTGAACCGTCACCCGCACTGAGCGGCCGTCAGCCGAGCGCCTGCTCCAGGTCGGCGAGCAGGTCGGCGGCGGACTCGATGCCGACCGAGATCCGCACCAGGTCGGCGGGCACCTCCAGCGGGGAGCCGGCCGCGGAGGCGTGGGTCATCCGCCCGGGGTGCTCGATCAGCGACTCGACGCCGCCCAGCGACTCGCCCAGGGTGAACAGTTCGGCCCGGTTGCAGACCTCGACGGCGGCCTGCTCGCCGCCCGCGACCCGGAAGGACACCATGCCGCCGAACGCCTTCATCTGCTTGGCGGCGACGTCGTGCCCGGGGTGGGTGGGCAGGCCGGGGTAGAGCACCCGCGTCACCTTCGGGTGGTTCTCCAGCAGTTCGGCGACCTTGGCGGCGTTCTCCGAGTGCCGGTCCATCCGGACGCCGAGCGTCTTGATGCCGCGCAGCACCAGCCAGGCGTCGAACGGCCCGGCCACCGCGCCCATCGCGTTCTGGTGGTAGGCGACCTCCTCGGCCAGGCCGGGGTCGGCCACCACCAGGGCGCCGCCGACCACGTCGGAGTGGCCGCCCATGTACTTGGTGGTGGAGTGCACCACGACGTCGGCGCCGAAGGAGATCGGCTGCTGCAGGTAGGGACTGGCGAAGGTGTTGTCGACGACCAGCTTCGCCCCGGCGGCGTGCGCGATCTCGGCGACGGCGGCCAGGTCGGTGATGCCGAGCAGCGGGTTGGACGGGGTCTCCACCCACACCGCGCGGGTGGTCGGGCGGATCGCCTCGCGCACCTTCTCGGGGTGGTGGGTGTCGGCGACGGAGAACTCGACGCCCCAGCGGGTCAGCACCTTGGCGAACAGCCGGAAGGTGCCGCCGTAGGCGTCGTTCGGGATGACGATGTGGTCGCCGGGCTTGAGCAGGGTGCGCAGCAGGGTGTCCTCGGCGGCCAGCCCGGAGGCGAAGGCGAGGCCGCGCGCGCCGCCCTCGATCGCGGCCAGGCACTCCTCCAGCGCGGTGCGGGTGGGGTTCGCGGAGCGGCTGTACTCGTAGCCCTCGCGCAGTCCGCCGACGCCGTCCTGCTTGTAGGTGGACACCTGGTAGATCGGCGTCACGACTGCCCCGGTCCGGGGGTCCGCTTCCTGGCCCGCGTGGATGGCGAGGGTCTCGAAGCCGTGGGAAAGCTGGTGCTCGGTCATGCCGGCGAGCCTAGTGCGGAAGGGGGTTGTCCGCGGGGCGCGCGGGACGGTGTTTCCGCCGCCCGAAAGACCTCGCGGCGGGACAGGTCGCACCAGTACGATCTGCCAGCCCGCACACATGCTCGATACTTGGAGTCCCCGGAATGTCCACGGAGCGCACCGGCATGCGCACATCCACCCGGGCGCTGGTCGCCGTCGCCCTGCTGGCCGGGTTCTACCTGCTCGCCGCGGCCATCGTGGTCGGCCTGGTCTGGCTGAACGTCGAACTCGTCGTCGACTCCGACCGCCTGCACGGCGGCATGGTCAAGCTGTGGCTGCTGAGCGCCGCCATCGCCTACCCGGTGCTGCGGGTGGTGTTCCTGACCCGCCGTCCGCGCTCCGACCACCGGGAAGGGCTGGAACTGACCCGCGAGCAGCAGCCCGAACTGTGGGCCCGGGTCGACCGGATCGCCGAGGCCACCGGCGTCCGCGGCCCCGCCGAGATCCGCCTGGTCCCGGAGGTCAACGCCTACGTCTCCGAGGAGACCCGGCTGCTCGGCCTCGTCCCCGGCCCGCGCCGCCTCGCGGTCGGCGCCCCGCTGCTGATGGGCCTCAGCGAGGCCGAGCTGGACTCGGTGCTCGCCCACGAGTTCGGCCACTACGCCAACAACGACGTCCGCCTCGGCGCCCTCACCGTGGCCGGGCACAGCGCCCTGGTCCACTCCATCACCACCCTGCACCACCGCGCCGACCAGCACCGGGCCCAGAAGGCCGCCGAAATCGCCGAGAACAACGCCTACCGGGCCGCCAAGGGCCGCGGCGCCCGCGACGAGGACCCGGGCGACGGGGGCGTCGAACGCGTCCTGGCCAAGCTGTTCACCCAGTACGCCAAGCTGTACTTCCGGGTCACCGAATCGGTGCGCCGCCAGCAGGAGTTCGCCGCCGACCGGCACGCCGCCGAGATCGCCGGCCGGGACGCCACCGCCGCCGCGCTGCGCCGCATCCCGGTCCTCGACGCCGCCCAGGGCTTCTACCTCGACCGCTACGCCACCATGGGCTGGTCGGTCGGCCTGCTGCCGGTCCCCGGCCAGTTCTACGGCGGCCTGGCGCACCTGCTGGCCGACCCGAAGCGCCGCGAGGAGCTCGACGCGATGGGCCTGGACCTGCCCGAGGAGGAGCCCGGCCCGTACGACTCGCACCCGCCGATCCGGCAGCGGGTCGCCACCGTCGAGGCGCTGCCCGACTCGCCGGGCCTGCCGGGCCTCGGCTCGGAGCTGCCCGCGCTGGGCCTGCTGCGCGACGCCGACCGCCTGCTCGCCGAACTGGAGACGCTCGTACTCGTCCCCGAGGCCGCCACCAAGCGCCGCGTCGAGTGGCCCGACCTCGTCCACGAGACCCTGCTGGCGCACGCCCGCGAGCAGGCCCAGCCCGTCCTGCGGGCGCTGACCGGCATCGGCCTGCACGGCACCGTCGAGGCCATGCTGGACGCCCTGGAGGCGGGCCGCGGCGAGGAGATCGCCGCGAAGCTGCCGCAGAGCGAGGAGTCGGCGAAGGCCACCGGCCGGGCCGCCCGGGAGTTCCACCGCGGCCTGCTGCGCGAGGCCCTGCACGCGCTGACCGTCCTGGCGCTGACCTCCGACCGGCGCGCCCGCTGGGAGCTGTCCTGGAGCCGTCCCGCCGCCCTGGTGCTGCCCGGCGACGCCGCGGAGCGGCTGCCCGCCGCCCTGGACGCCGCGGTGGCCGCCGCACCCGACACCGTCCCGCTGCGCGCGCTGATGGCCGAGACCGCGGCCGCCGTGCCCGCCGCTTCCTGACCCCCCGTCACACCCCCCCCTGGAGAACCACCCCCGATGGCCAGACTGATCGTCATCATCCCGCTCGTCCTGCTGCTGGCCTGGAAGGTGCTCACCTGGTGGGCGAAGACCAGGACCGCCCGCGTGGAGAAGCTGCGGAGCGAGTCGCAGGACCGCGTCAAGGAGCGGCGCGCCGAGATCGAACGGGAGCTGTCCACCAAGCACGGCCTGGCCCCGCGCGAGAAGCTGGTCGTCGCGGAGGCCCCCGGGATCCCGGGCCTGGACGCCGCGCTGGCCGCCGCCACCGCCGGCGACTGGCACCCGGCCGCCGAGCTGATGGCCGCCGCGGCCGGCGACCACGGCCTGCGGGCGCGCCTGCTCGGCCCGCTCAGCGAGAACGCCGCCGAGGACGACGCCTGGCTGCGGGCCTGGCGCGCCGAGCGGCCCGAGGACGCGGACGCCGCGGTGATCACCGTGGAGGCGCTGGTCCAGGTCGCCTGGAACATCCGCAGCTCCCGGCGGGCCAGCGAGGTCAGCCAGGAGCAGTTCAAGGCGTTCCACCGGGTCCTCGGCGAGGCCGAGGAGGCCGCGAAGGAGGCCGAGCGCCTGGCCGCGGACGACGACCCGCTGCCGTTCCACGTCCAGCAGCCGATCGCGATGGGCCTGGGCTGGGAGAACTCCCGCTACGCGGCCCTGTGGTCGGAGCTCACCGCCCGCGACCCGCTGCACTTCGGCGGGCACATGCGGGCCCTGCAGTACTGGTGCGCGAAGTGGCACGGCAGCCACGAGCTGATGCACGCCTTCGCGGACGCGGCGGTGGCCGGCGCGCCGGTCGGCTCGCTGCTGACGGTGGTCAAGCTGGATGCCTGGCAGGAGCAGTTCCGGGGCGTGGAGGACCGGCAGGCCGCCTACGGCGCCCCCGAGGTGCTGGCCTCGGTCGAGGCGGCGGAGGCCGACCTGGCCGCCGCCGAGGCGGACCCGGCCACCGCCGAGGCGATGTCCTACCGGATCCTGGGCCTGCGGGGCCGGCTCGCCTACTTCCACACCCGGGCCGGTCGCGGCGCCGAGGCGATGCGGCACTTCCGGGCGCTCGGCCCGCAGGTGTCGGCCCCGTGGACGAACTACGACGACCCGGTGCACTACTTCCAGTTGGACCGCGTCATCGCCGCCGCCCACCTCGGGAGCGCCTCCGCCTGACCCTCC
>NZ_JBHUWH010000365.1:0-8133 GCF_042670125.1 Kitasatospora sp. NPDC057198
GCAGCCAGAACCCGCCGAGGCCGGAGCCCACCAGCGCGGCGCCGACGGCCAGCCGGGTGCCGTTCACGCCGACCGAGCCGCCCAGGCCGGTCTCCACCCCGCCGTGCGGGAGCCGGGCGCCCTCCCAGACGCCCGCCCCGGCGGCCGCGCCGCTGACGGCACCGTTCGTCCCGGCGACCGCGATGGCGACCGCGCCGACGAAACCGTCCCCGTTGGGGCACTTGCCGTCGATGCCCCAGGACGAGTCGGTGGTGGTGCGCTTGGCGGCGGCCGCGGCCATCTCCTGCTCGGAGATGACGGTGGCGCTTCCCGAGTACTTCCCGTCGGGGCCCACGCGGAGTGTGGTGGAGCCGCCGGCGAAGGCCAGCGAGGTCGCGGTGACGGTCTTCTCCGTGCTGCTCGCGCACGTGACACTGACCGAGACCGACTGTCCGGGCTGGGCCTGCGCGGGAGAGACCCAGGCGGGTTCGCTGCCCTTCGCGGACGCGGGGGCGGTGCCGGCCAGGCCGAGCAGGACGGTGGTGCCGAGCAGTGCGGCGGCGGCGGTGCGCGTCGGGCGCATGCCGTACCTCCAGGGGGTCGGGGTTGGGGCAGCGGCCGCGTGACCGGGCCGCTACTCCCGGTTGCCGACCACGCTAGGCAGCACCGCCCGCCCCGGCGAACTCGCAAGGCCGTTCGGGTCCGACCGATGCTCCGGACCCGAACAACCTCCGGCCCCGCCCCCGCCCCCGTCCCGCGACCGGGGCGCCGGAACACCGGGGCACCGGGGCCCCGGAACGCCGGGGTGCCGGGGCTCCGGAACGCCGGGGTGCCGGGGCTCCGGAACGCCGGAAGGGCCCGCCCGTCGCGGGCGCGCCCTCCGGTCCGACCGACCCCTCCCCGGGAGGGCTTATTCGTTGCGGGCGGTCTCCGGCCCGGTGATCCGGCGCAGCAGCGGCAGGGTGGCGCCGATGACGGCCAGGGCGCCGACCAGCCCGCCCGCGACCGCCAGGTAGTAGCCGGTGCCGAGCGAGTGCAGCGTGTACTTCAGCTGCGAGCGCAGGAACAGGTCGGCGGCCAGCAGCCCGGTGCCGATCGCCACGGCCGAGACGGCCAGCAGCGGCACCGCGGACTCCATCAGCACCACCCGGCGCAGCATCGCCAGCGACACCCCGCTGAGCCGCAGCAGGCTGAACGGCCGCTTGCGCTCGCCGAGCGCGGCGGCGACGCTGACCGCCAGGCTGCAGCCCGCGATCGGGAAGGTCGCCAGGATGACCACCCTCGCCAGCTGCTGGAAGCCCTCCAGCTCGCTGCCGGACAGCTGCCGCCCCTCGGAGAGGGTCACCGCCTGCCGGACCGCCGGGTAGGCGGCGTCCACCATCGTCCGGGCCCGCTCGACGGCGGCCGGCGAGCCGTCGGTGGCGACCACCACGTTCACCACCGGGAGGACTGCCAGCTGCTCGGGGGTGTAGGGCGCGGCGGGCCACGCGGTGTCGGAGTAGTCGCGGGCCCCCGCCAGCACGGACGGCAGGTAGGCGGCGGCCGCGCCGGGCTCGCAGTGGCCGAACACCCCGACGGCGTCGAGCTCCGGGCAGGCCACCACCTCGGACGCCGTGGTCTCGTCCCCGACGTGGACCGGCACCACCTTGTCGAGCGGGTGCACCAGCAGGGTGGCGCGCACGCCGGGGACGGCGAGCAGGCCGGCGGTCAGCCCGGGAGGCGCGGGCGGGCCGGAGCGCCGGTCCAGGCCCTCGGGGGTGCGGCCCTCGCCGAGGCTGCTGAGCAGCACGTTGTCGAACTGCCGGCCGCCCTCGACCCGGCCGCGCTCGTCGGTCATGGTGGTGATGATCCCGATCGTCGCGGTCATCACCAGCAGGGCCAGCACCAGCCCGCTGACCGCCCGGAACCCGGCGGTGGGGTTGTCGGCGAGCCGGCGGGCCGCGATCAGGGTGGCCGGGCGCTGGGTGCGCCGGGCCAGCAGGGCGGCGGCCCGGCCGGTCAGCCAGGGGCCGGCCAGCACGATGCCGAGCATGATCAGGCCGAATGCGGAAAGGTAGCCCCGCACCTGGCCGGGGACCGACTCCGGGTGCCGGACCAGCAGGAACACCAGCTCGGCGAGCCCGGCCAGCAGCGGCGCCACCCGCCAGGCCCGGGGCGGCTTCGGGGTGACCCGGCGGCTGACCCCGAGCGGGGAGACCTGCACCCGGCGCAGCGCGATCCGGGCGGTGACGACGGCCGCCAGCGGCACGCCCAGCAGCAGGGCGGCGATCTGCGGGAGCGTCAGGGTGAGGTCGGAGGCGTAGAAGCGCTCCGTGGTCAGCGACAGTCCGGCGACCTTGCCGCGCACCGCGAGGTAGGGCAGGAAGCCGAGCAGCGCGCCCGCCGCGGCGGCCAGCGCCGCCTCGACGGCGGAGACCGCCGCCACCTGCCGGGGCGTGGCGCCGACCAGCCGCATCGCGGCGAAGCGCCGTTCGCGCTGGGTGGCGCTCAGCCGGGTGGCGGTGCCGATCAGGATCAGCAGCGGGAAGACCAGTGCCCCGGCGACGACGGTCAGGATCAGCGTGACGCCGTTGGACTGGATGCCGACCACGCAGTCGTCGCAGCGGTCGGGCGGGGTGGTGAGGATCCGGGCGACCCGCACCGCCCCGTGGACCTTCGACACCTCCTGCGGGGTGCCGCCGACCAGGGCGACCAGGCTGTCGGGGCCGGGCAGCGCGTCCTTGCCGAGGATGCCGATCCGGTGGCCGCCGAAGCGGTCGGCGAGCTGCTCGGGGGGCGCCGCGTCGGCGAGCTTCGCCAGCGCGGGCGACAGGTAGTACTCGCCGTCGGCGGGCAGCCGGTCCACGCCGGGCGGCAGCGCGCCGGTCGGGCCGGTGGTGGCGATGTCGATCCGGCCGATCTGCTGCCCCTGGAAGGAGTCGCGCCGGGCCAGCCACCACAGCGGCGCGTTGCCGTCCGCGTCCGGCCCGGCCGCCGTCGCACCGGCCGCCGTCGCACCGGCCGCCGTCGGACCCGACCCCGCCGCCTCCCGATCGGCGGGGTCGGACCCGGGGTCGGCCTGGGTGGCGGCGGAGAAGCCGCTGTTGGTCCAGGCGTAGCGGCCGTTCTGGGTGTGCACGGCGTTGACGGCCGCGAGGGTGGTGAACAGCAGTCCGACGCCGACGGCGACGGCGACGGCGGTGACCAGCAGGCGCAGCCACGCCTCGCGGCCGCCGCTGACGGCGAGGCGCAGGCCGAGGCGGATCACCGGGCGGCCCGTCCGCTCAGCGAGGTGGCGCGGCCGTCGCGGACGATCGTCTCGCGGTCGGCGTAGGCGGCGATCCGGGCCTCGTGGGTGACCAGGACGACGGTGGTGCCCTGGGCGCGGGCGGAGTCGACCAGCAGGTCCATCACGTGTTCGCCGGTGAGCGAGTCGAGCGCGCCGGTGGGTTCGTCGGCGAACAGCACGCGCGGCTCGGCGACCAGGCCGCGGGCCAGGGCGACGCGCTGGGCCTGGCCGCCGGAGAGCTCGCCGGAGCGGCGCGCCTCCAGCCCGTCCAGGCCGAGCCGGGGGAACCAGGCGCGGGCCCGGGCCAGCGCGTCGGCGCGCTTGGCGCCGCCGAGCAGCAGCGGCAGGGCGACGTTCTCCTCGGCGCTCAACTCGGGGACGAGCTGGCCGAACTGGAAGACGAAGCCGAAGCTGTCGCGGCGCAGCGTGCTGCGCTCCTGCTCGCCGAGGCGGTCGATCCGGCGGCCGTCGAAGTGGATCTCGCCGCCGTCGGGGGCGAGGATGCCGGCCAGGCAGTGCAGCAGGGTGGACTTGCCGGAGCCGGAGGGGCCCATCACGGCGAGGATCTCGCCGGCGTCCACGGCCAGGTCGGCGCCGCGCAGGGCGGGGGTCTCGCCGAAGGAGAGGGTGACGGCGCGGGCCTCGATCAGGGGTGCGGTCATCGGGCGTTCACCTCCAGGGCGAGGGCGTCCAGGCGGGCGGTGGTGAGGTCGATCCAGCGCAGGTCGGACTCCAGGTGGAACAGGCCGTGGTCGGCGAGCAGGGCGTCGACCAGGCTGCCGGAGCGCTTGACCTCGGTGAGTTCGCGCATCCGCCTCAGGTGGGCGGCGCGCTGGGTGTCGAGGTAGCGCTCGGCGTCGCGGCCGAGCATCAGGGCGAGCACGACCTTGCTGAACAGCACGGTCTGCAGGTGGGGTTCGGCGGCGACCGGTTCGCTCAGCCAGTCCTCGAACTCGGTGGCCCCGGCATCGGTGATCACGTACCGCTTGCGGTCCGGCCCGTCGCCCGCCTCGGGGTCGCCGACCACCACCTTGCCGTCCCGGGCGAGCCGCCCGAGGGTCGCGTAGACCTGGCCGAAGGGGAGCGGTTTGCCGCGCCCGAAGAAGGCGTCGTAGTCGCGCTTGAGGTCGTAGCCGTGGCTGGGCTCGCGTTCGAGGAGCCCTAGCAGGGTGAGGGGAACGCTCATGGCAAGACCCTACGTCGCGCGTACACTCCGCGTCTATACACTCGAGGAATACTGACGAAGGGATCTCCGCCCACTACCATCCGCCTGGGGTTTTACGGCGACGGGGCGGGCGGGGTGGAATTCACGATGGCCGGGGAGCACGGCACGACGGCGGGAACGCCGCTGGGCGCCCTCGTCCTGCACCGGGCCCGGCCGCGGGGGGACGCCGCGGCGCTGATCGAGGGCCTGGAGGTCTGGCGGCTCGAACTCGACGGCCGCCCGCTCGCCGAACTGCCCCGCTTCGGCCCGCCCGGCCCGCTCGCCCAGCGGGTGGTGCGCCGTACCGCGTCCGGCACCTTCGAGGGCGCCGAACTGCGCGTCAGCGGGCAGGGCCACCTGCTGCGGTCCCGCCGCCGGGTGGAGTTCCGGGCCGGTGGCCGCGTCCTGCGCTTCGTCCGCCGGGGCCTGGAGGACGCGGAGCTGTGGGAGGACGGCGCGCCCGTCGCCCGGCGCGGACGCGGCTGGCGGATGGCCGAACCGGACCGGTTCCGGGTGTGCGCGGTGGCGGTGTACGACCTGGCCGCACTCGACCACCTCGTCGCCCACCCCGTCCTGCGCAACCTCTGACACCCGACCGCGGCACCCCGGGGGACCTGTGAAGTTCGGACGACTCAAGCAGCACGGCGCCACCGCCACCACTCCGGTGGGCGAGCTGACGGTGCGCCGGGACGCGCCCAGCACCGGCCTGATGGCCGTGCTGCCCGGCAGCAACACCACCGAGCGCTGGTACTTCGAGCTGGACGGGCGCCCGCTGGCCGACCTGCCCAGGTTCGGCTTCGGGGACGCCTACTTCCGGCCGATGGTGCACCGCAGCGGGGTCGGCACCTTCGAGGGCGCCGAGCTGCGGATCGACGGCAACCGCCGGATGCGGGCGGCCGAGCGCTTCGTGCGGCTCAGCACCGGCGGGCGCACCGTGCGCTTCCGGGGGCGGGGCGCGCTGAGCGCCGAACTCGTCGAGGAGGGCCGGGTGCTGGGCCGGGCCCGGGAGGGCTGGGAGCTGGCGGAGCCCGACCCGCTGCGGGTGCTGGCGGTGGCGGTGTTCCACTGGGCCCGGCTGGACAGCTACCTGGACAGTCCGCTGGACCTGCTGCTGCCCTGACCCGGCCCCGTCACCGCCGGCCTCACAGGTCGAGGTCGACCACCACCGGCGCGTGGTCCGACGTGCCCTTGCCCTTGCGGGCCTCGCGGTCCACGTAGGTGTCGGTGACGGCGTCCGCGAACGGCTTGTTGGCGTACGTCAGGTCGATCCGCATGCCGCGGTTCTTCGGGAAGGCCAGCGCCCGGTAGTCCCAGAAGGTGTACGGGCGGTCGTACTTGAGGGCGCGCGGGACGACGTCCCGCAGGCCGGTCTCCTGGAGGGCGGCGAGGGTGGCGCGCTCGGGGGCGGTGACGTGGGTGAGGCCCTCGAAGGCGGCGAGGTCGAAGACGTCCTCGTCGGTGGGGGCGACGTTGAAGTCGCCGAGGACGGCGAACGGGCGCTCGCCCGCCGCGTCCTCGCGGACGGCCTCGCGCAGCGCGGCCATCCACTCCAGCTTGTAGCGGTAGTGCGCGTGGTCGACCTCGCGGCCGTTGGGCACGTACACCGACCAGACCCGGACGGGGCCGCAGGTCGCGGCGACGGCGCGCGGCTCGACCACCGGCAGCAGCGCGTCCTCGGCGAGGTAGCCGGGCTGGTCGGGCAGGTCGCGGACGACGTCCGCCAGGCCGATCCTGGACAGCACGGCGACGCCGTTCCACCGGCCGTCGCCGTGCGCGGCGGACTCGTAGCCCAGCCCGGCGACCGCCTCGGCGGGGAACGCGTCGGTGGCGCACTTGAGTTCCTGCAGGCAGAGCACGTCCGGCTTGGCGGACTCCAGCCACTCCAGCAGCTTGGGCAGCCGGGCGGTGACGGAGTTGATGTTCCAGGTGGCGATGCGGACGGTCACGGCGGCCTTCCCTCGGCGGTGCGGACGGACGGGGCCCCCGGCGCGGGCCGGGCACCCCGTCCGAACATACCGTCCGCCGCCGACAGCGCCCGGCAGCTGACGGCCGCTCAGCGCGAGGGGCGCACCACCCCCGCCGCTCCGCCGCCGCGCCGCACCGGTTCGGCGGCGGCCAGCCAGCGGCCGTCCGGGAGCCGTTCGACGCCGGTGGCGGCGCCGATCTCCGGGGTGGACGCGAACACGTGGCCGAGCGCCCGGAGCCGCGCGGCCTCGGGCGAGGCCAGGAAGGCGGGTTCGGCCTGGGTGGCGGCGGTGTTGCGCTGGCTGGCCCGGGGCGCGGCGATGGCCTGTTCCAGCGTCAGCCCGCGGTCGACCCGGCCGGTGAGCACCTGGAGCACGGTGGTGATGATGGTGGCGCCGCCGGGCGAGCCGAGCGCCAGGTAGGGCTCGCCGTCCTTGAGCACGATGGTCGGCGAGATCGAGGAGCGCGGCCGCTTGCCGGGGCCGGGCAGGTTCGGGTCGGGGACGCCGGGGGCGAGCGGCGCGAAGTCGAAGTCGGTCAGCTCGTTGTTGAGCAGGAAGCCCCGGCCGGGGACGGTGATGCCGCTGCCACCGGTCTGCTCGATGGTCAGCGTGTAGGAGACCACGTTCCCCCAGCGGTCGGCGACCGTCAGGTGGGTGGTGCTCAGGCCCTCGTACGGTTCGGCGGCGGGCTGTCCGGTGCCGGCGCAGGCGGCCGGGTGGTAGGGGTCGCCGGGGGCGAGCGGGCTGGTCAGGGCGTGGTCCGGGTCGATCAGGCAGGCCCGGGTGGCGGCGTAGCCGGGGTCGAGGAGCTGCCGGGCGGGCACCTGGACGGCGGCCGGGTCGCCGACCCAGCGGTTGCGGTCGGCGAAGGCGATCCGGCTGGCCTCCAGGTACTGGTGGTCGTAGGCGGCCGGGTCGGTGAGCTGCGCGGCGCCGTTGGCGGCCAGGATGTTCAGCGCCTCGCCGACCGCGGTGCCGCCGGAGGAGGACGGCGCGATGCCGTACACGTCCAGGCCCCGGTAGCCGACGTGGGTCGGGGCCTGCTCGCGGACGCGGTAGGCGGCCAGGTCGGCGGCGTCGACCTTCCCGGGGCGGGCGGTGCGGCCGGAAGCGGGGTCGACCGGCGGGTGCTGGAGGGTGCGCACGACGTCGGCGCCGATCGGGCCCCGGTAGAGCGCGTCGGTGCCCTGGCGGCCGAGTTGGCGGTAGGTGGCGGCCAGGTCGGGGTTGCGCAGGGTGGAGCCGACGGCCGGGGGCTGCCCGCCGGGCAGGAACAGGGCGCGGCTGGCCGGGAAGTCCTGGAACCTGGCCTGGTTGGCGGCGGTCTGGTCGCGGAAGGTCCGGTCGACGGTGAAGCCGCGCTCGGCGATCCGCTCGGCGGGCTCCAGCACCTCGGCCAGGTCGCGGGTGCCCCAGCGGCGCAGGGCCCGCTCCCAGGTCGCGGCGGTGCCGGGGACGCCGACGGACAGGCCGCTGGTGACGGCGTCGTCGAAGGCGAGCGGCTTGCCGTCCTCGAGGAACAGCGTGCTGTCGGCGCTCCGGGAGGCGGTCTCCCGGCCGTCGATGGTCTCCACCTTCCCGGTGCGGGCGTCGTAGTGGACGAAGTACCCGCCGCCGCCGATGCCGGCCGAGTAGGGCTCGGTGACGCCGAGCGCGGCGGCGGTGGCGACGGCGGCGTCCACCGCGTTGCCGCCCTTCCTGAGGACTTCGATGCC